>CAYJDL010000018.1:0-18567 GCA_964368885.1 uncultured Desulfovibrionaceae bacterium
AACGTGCTTTGGGACCAGGATGCCGGGAGTTCAAATCTCTCCGTTCCGACCAGAAATTTTTAATGAGATTGGGTAGTTATTCTTGATGTGACTACCCAATCTTTTTTTATGGCTCTTGACCATCGTTATTTCTGACTTGCCCCTTATTTGAGGAAGAGCCACTTTCTCTTACTAAAAATCTGCCTTTTAGAGCTAATACTTATTAAGTATTTAATCCAAAAGGCAGACTTATGTCCTTTAGCAAAAGAATTGTTAACCAGCGTTTACTTACGCTAGATTTTCTGATTTAAGCATATTAAGAGCTAAACTTTTTTCATGATGCATTCGGTTTTTAACCGAAGACTGGACAGCAGCAGTCGATGTACCAAATTGTCCGCTACGAATTTGGTAAACGTGGTCAATAAGCTTTTTCTCAAAATTTTCGGCGTTGCTATTTCCGGCACGATCTGCGGCTCTACTAAAAATACGAGATGCTCCGGTTGGACCATGTTGAACGGCTGTGCTAAAGACCACCTCTTGCATTGCTTTGGAGATATTGTTCACATCAATGTTAGTGTTAGCGGCAATTTTATTTAAAGCAGGTTCGTAATGAGTTTCATGAATAAATTGTTTTTGTAAAGCTCCTAAACGCTCTGGCTCTTCTTGAGCAAGCTTGCGCCACATATCAGGCATACCCCCACTGCGAGAGCCTGTATTAGCAGGTCCGGCATCACGTAATTTTTTAGCAATATCTGGAGCTTCTCTTTCAGCCATTTGCAAAAAATTTTCCATGCTACCAACTTTTGAGGCAATTTGATAAGATCCGTAAGAGGTGCCACCAGTACGATCATAGCCAATAGCTGACATGCCAGCACTGCCGGATTCAAATCTTTTTGACAAAGACCCGAGTCCGGAGAAGTTAAGATTTTGACGGTTTTCATTGAACGATTCTTTTCTTTCGCCTTTAATGTGCTGCATTGATAAAGCATGTGATTTTATAGAATTAGCCATGGGAACAATACTAGAACTTTCTCGGACAGAGTTCATAACCACGCGCATATTTTTTACACCCACATCATTACGAGCTACGTCTAAGAGTGAATCACTTTTACCTGTACTACTACCTAGACTGCTTAAAGTTTGCAATTGATGCTTAGTTTCTTGAGCGTTGTTTAATCTCTGAGCATGAACTCCGGCTTGACTTGGATCAATTTTACCCTGTAAACCTTGCTGAGCTAAAAGCATGGCTGTATTTTGCCCTGAATTAGAAAAACTACCCTTGTTTTGTTCGCTAACCATAAGTGCTGCAAAATTATTTGCGCCTTTAGTATTGTTGGTTTGTTGACTTGGAAGGCGAAGAGCGTTGCCTTCATTAGCAATACCGCTAGAAAAAGAATTGGTAACGGCCATGATAAACTCCTTGCTGATCAATATATAAAGAAAACTATGCCAGTGTTTAGTAAACACTGATTTGTAATTTTTTTCTGAGAGAAAGATTTTGTGAATAAAAATTTTTCTCCAGATCCACTTTAAAAATTTTCAAATTAAAAGAAGCGATTTAATCAATGCTTCCTAGATAGTGTCGTCAAATTTAAGGCTTACGCATAACATATTGTACGAATACCTTGATGCGTATAGCATTTATATAAACAAATATTTATGAGTAAAGCAAAAAAAGTGCCAGTATTAGGATTTATGCAGAGTTTCAAGGAAGAAATAAGGGACGCAATTGAAGAAATATAATTTAATAACTTATAATATAAAGCGAAATATGCATTAGGATAAAGTCAAAAGGCATCTTTTAATCGTGTGATCGCATGTAAGATGCCATGACACTTTAGAATAAAATCGAAAAATCACTTGTCAAAAAAATGCTTATTCTAAATCATTTTTTAAATAATCAGTTAAAAATAAAGACAAAAAATAATTGACAGTAACTTTGTCGAAATGATGACAGCATAGAATTGTTCTTCAAGAGTTTTGTATATTTATTTTTAAATATAATTTTACTGCTACAACTTGAAACTTTCTCAAAACAGCAAAACAAAGGGTGCAGAGCAAAGGGTGAAAAAATGAAGAGTAGGCAAAGCAAAGTTTCGCCTACTCTTCATTTTAATTTTTTCTGGCGAAATATTTTTTAGCCAGTGTTCCTTAGTTTTAGAATGCTATATAACAGCATTTATTTAACTATTTTTTAACTCTTCAATAAGCTTTGTTAAATAGTCTGTTTGTTCAGTTAAAGAATTTACAGCACGAGACGCCTCAACCATAGCAGTTGCCGTTTCACTGGCAATACCATTAACAATAGAAATTGAATTTGAAATTTCTCCAGACGTTGCCGACTGCTCTTCACTTGCTGTAGCTATCGCTCTTATGCCATCAGAACTTTTTTCTGCCATAAGCACAATTCCTTGTAAGGCTTTGCCGCTTTGTATGGTGAGTTCTGCTGCTTCTTCAATAGCAATCACAGCTGCGTCTACTTGTTTCACGTTAAGTTCAGTACTGTGTTGAATAGCATTAATTGCATTTGCTACGTCGGTAGTTGATGATATAGTTTTTTCCGCAAGTTTTCTCACTTCATCGGCAACAACAGCAAATCCACGTCCGGCTTCACCTGCTCTGGCAGCTTCTATTGCGGCATTTAGAGCAAGTAAGTTTGTTTGGTCAGCTATATCTGAAATAACACCCATAACTGTACCAATAGAATTTGCTTGTTCGGCAAGACCATTCATATTTTCACGCAATTTTAAAGATTGACTCTTAACTTGGCTCATAGAGTTTTCACATTTTTTAGTGATTTGTGACCCTTCATTTGCCTTTTGCTTTGTATTTTCAGCAATCTCAGAAGAAGTAGTTGAATTTTTTGCAATTTCTAAAACTGTATTATTCATCTCATCCATTGCTACTGTAGTTTCAGCCATACGAGTAGATTGTTGCTCAGATCCTTGGGTTGAAGTTCCAATTTGAGCGGATAGTTGCTCGGACGCAGCAGCAATGTTACTCACAATACCCTCAAGTTGATTGGCGGCATCAAGTAAGCCTTGTCGCCTTGCCAGTTTTGCCTCTTCGGTGGCTTCTTTGGCAATTTGTGCTGCTTCATGGGCTTTGGCCATAGATTCTTCGGCCTGTTCAGTTTTTTCGTTGGACTCAGAAATCATCTTTTTTAAACTATCAGACATGACAGCCAAGTTTTCTGCAAGCACAGAAAACTCATCTTTACGCTTTAAAAATGCATGATAAGCGTTTAAATGCTCAGGAATCATTTCAAACTTACCTGCGGCAACTCTTTGAGCAAAAACAGACATTACCCCAACTATATATGCAATGTTCTTTACTACAAAGAAAATAATAGTTATAATTACAAGTAATACTATTACACTTCCGATAATAGTATTCCACATAATTTTCCTTGAATCAATTAAAAAATCTTCTTGAGCAGTGCCAATTGCAAGAACCCAACCCAAAGAAGGCAATTCTGCATAAGAAACAAGTTTCTTTACACCTTTCCATTCGTAAGCTGACCGTCCAGTTTTATTTTTTAAAAGTGGGCTTACGGCATTATCTGTTGCTAAATTTTCGCCAACATATTCCGGACTTTTAGCGGATATGAGCAAAACGCCTTTTTCATCTACCAAATAAACATCTGTTGAAGGAAATAGATCTACGGTGCTAGTTGTTTTGCTTGCCAATTCTTGCAAATCAACAGTAAATACTACTGCTCCGACAATATCATTGCTACCGGTTTTATATACAGGATAAGTTATTCTAAATTCCATGCGCTTAGCTTTGGATGATTTAACAACTTCCATTACATCTGTTCTGGAAGAAATAGCTGATCTAATGCTTGTATAATTGACAGTTTGTCCTAGTAAACTTTGGTCGGCGGATGCAATAATTTTACCACTTGTATCTGTTAGCAATATAGTAGAAATATCGGTAAAATCAGCCTTTATGCGATAATAGAATTGATTGAGAAAATGTTGTTTATTTTTGAAATCAGGAGAGTCTGTTGTATTTGATTTTTCTACGTTAGATAAGGTTGCCATAATTCTGGTATTTGACAATTCACTTACGGTTTTTGCAATATTTTTGAGGTATTTCACTACATATTCAAGTTCATTTGCTTGTTTTTTTGCTAAATCCAGCAATTGTTCGTCTGCCATTTTAACGAGAGAATTTCCTGACATATTACTCGTAAGAATACCCAAAGCAACAAAGCCAATGGTAATTGGTGTCAAAAGATAAATTAACATTTTTCCAATTAGCTTAAATTTCATAACAACCTCACAGTTTTTTTACCTAACTCGCAACATACCTCAACAAAAGGTTCTGCAAAATTCATTGTGCAGATGAAACCTTATATCATATATCTCCCGACAAAGTCATCACACATTCCTATTGACAGTTAACAACATATCGGAAGTAAAAAAAAGTACTTTAGGTGACATTTAAGCAAATGTAGATTTATTTTATGAAAGTGAATGCATTTATGAGGTTAGATAGTGTCGTAAAATTATTTCAGCCCAAAGGGATATGCACCAGATTGGAACTGCGGCTAAAAATGATTACGTTCTTTTTACATAATGAGTTGCTATTGCACAGCATCTTTTTAATGAAGAACGAATTAAATCACTTTTTTGATGGCGACCCAAAAATTTGACTAAACTTTGGCTTTGAGTAAATTTTTTTTGAAAGGTCAATTACAATGAGGGTGAGAAAACTTTTTGTTCACAAAAGCGACTTGCCTGCCGTTTTCTTAAGTTTCAAGACGTTACATAGCATAGGAGTGCATGAAAATGCATGGAAATACAGGTGCGATTGTAAACCTGTACATTTACCCAACATTATAAATAGTTAGGCTATACATCTTTGTGTAGCCTAACTGTATCCTTTATTTTACCCTATTCTATAAGCCATATTTTTAATCTTTTCCAACGATTACGTCATCCTTTACGTCCTTCTTCTGTCTCGTCAAAAAAATTTGGCGAAATGTAAAACTCACTGTCGAAAATTGGTCAATGCCAAAGGTTGAGCAAGGAAATTTTATGCAAGGTGAAATTCAACACTTGCCATGATTCTATCCTTATTTACTCAATGTTATATGCTTCTTGTAAAATAGCAATCAAGCTTCTTGCCAGTCTTCCATAGTTTTGATTAGCAGCCTGTTATGTACTACTTCACCTTCCAGATAGTCACCTTACTGTTAGACCCGATGACCAAATACTGCTTATCTGGAGAAAAAGCCCATGACTGTACAAATTTCAATCCGCCTTGCGTTGCAAGTTCTTTAAGCATCTTAGTATCCGTGGTGTATTGAGGATTGGCGGCATCGTCGCATATGGTGGTATTTTCTAAGAGGTCACCTGTCTGCGCATCCCATACAAGAGTCTCTTCGTTTCGTAATGTGCTATAAATACATAAGCCGTTTTTAGAATATCCCACAGTGTGTACAAAGTACGCATCTCTTTTCAATGTATGGATAAGTTCGCCCGTCTCAACATCCCAAATTTTTGCCGTGACGGTTTCAGGCTCTTCGCCCTTTGCACCGGTGACAATATGACGTGCATCCGGAGAAAAATCCATGGACATGAGTCCAGAGACACGATTTGTCAACATGAAAACTTCCTTGCCTGTACGCGCATCAAATACATGTATGCTCTTATTCATGTCGGGATGTACGCTCTCTTTATCGGTAAAAATGCCCGTTGCGATTAATCGACCGTTAAGCGAAAAGACAGTAGGCCACCCTGCTTTCATGGTCGCAATCTCTTTGCCTGTTTTGGCATCCCACGTTTTGGCAATACCGTCACTATCACTTGTAAAGAGCACGTTCCCGCTGGGAAGATATTGAGCATCCGCAACTCTGTTCCCATGCCCTGTGAGCGTCAAAAGTTCTTTACCTGTATTGGCATCCCACACTTTTGCCGTATTATTGAGTGATGCCCCAATAAGATAACGACTGTCGGGAGAGTAGGCAGGAGACCTGTGTGAATCCCTAGGCATGTCAATCGACAGCACTTGCTTGCCTGTGTGCACATCAAAAATAGTTGTAAGATCGTTGGCAGTTGTGAGTAGGCGTTGCCCGTCAGGAGAAAAGCCTTCAAAAATAAAAATCCCTTGCGGGCCTTCTATGCTATGTAAAAGGCTGTATTGTGTTCCTGCATAGGCAAGGGAACTTGTCACAAAAAAGCTTGTCATGAGAACACAAAATAGCACATTTTTAAGGTGTTTTTTCATCATTATATCGACTCCTTTTGTCAGCGCTTAGTTGTCAGCGTCTGGTTGTTACTTGTTAGTGCTTAGGGATGCGCTCATGTAGGAGCACTAAGCACGACATTATAATGGTACATGACCGAAAAAAGCAAGCAATGTTTAACGCAGAGCTCGCTTCGAAAATGGCAAAAAGACGTATTTGTTGGAGCATTATCATGATAATGATACGCCTAGCGGTCATGTGGCTAAAGAAAAAAGATAGGCAAGCTTTTTTCTTCAACCACTGAGGGAAGTTTGGGAAATAAGGCGTAGGCTAACATATGCACAATATGAACAATACAATGGCAAAAACAAATCTCATAGCTTAACTCGATTATGTGGCATATATAAGTTTTCCCCCTTGGTACGAGCAGCGTATATCCGGATGATTTTTTTGGTGATTTTTCATTCACAAATGAATAACAAAATCTGCTAATTATGCAAACGATTTTGCTGAAAAATATTTGAAGCCGGAATGCTAATATAATGTAAAATCGTGCCTAAAACTTGATTTTCATCTTGTTCAGAAGTATCAATAGTAATAGCATCTTGCGCCGCACATAAGGGTGCTATTTCTCTGTTTCGATCTCTAAAATCCCTTTTGCGAATTTGTTCAGTTAATTCCCCAAGGTCAACTTCTTCACCTTGCAATTGTAATTGACGCATTCTTCTAACAGCACGAACCTCAGCACTTGCATCTAAAAAAAATTTAAATCTAGCTTGTGGAAAAATAACCGTACCCATATCACGTCCTTCAGCAACCAAGGGTGTATTATTTCCAAGTAATTGTTGAGCATCCTTAAGAATATCACGAATTATCGGCAAAGTAGCTAACTTTGAAGCTAAATTACCAACTTCTTCAGTGCGAATTTCACTTTTAATTGGTACAGCATTGCATAATAATTGCGTATTTGCGCCACTTCCTTTTAAGCTAAAAATAAAATCTTTACAACGCTCTTGCAAAGTCTCAGGCAAAACCGATTCAGCATCATGACCTAATTTTAATGCCAAACATCTAAACATTGCCCCACTGTCTAAATATGCTATGTTTAAATGTGAGGCTAAAGCCTTAGCCAAGGTTGACTTGCCAACGCCAGCTGGACCGTCAAGGGTAACTATTGGGAGGAAAGGACTGAAGTCTTGCTCACTCATTTTAATATCTTCTCAAAAGTTTGTAAAAAATTATTGTTTTCATGCTCAGTACCAACAGTAATTCTAAATAGATGTGCTAAATCATAGCTTTTTAAAGGGCGCAAAATAAAGCCTTTTTTTAATAAAGCTTCAAACAAGGTCGCTACATCATTACCCTTAGGCGGCGCAAACATGATAAAATTAGCATGACTTGGCCACACTTTACAGCCAAGTTTTTTTAATCCCTTTGTTAACTGCTCTCGACCAGTCCTAACAACCTGCAGACTTTTTTCATAAAAAACTATATCTTCTAATGCCGCAAGTCCGGCTTCTTCTGCTAAAATATTTACAGAAAAAGGCATGCGAGCACGCCATAAATAGTCAGCCAATTCCTCCGGCAAAACTATATAACCAAGTCTCATGCCTGCAAGAGCGTAACTTTTTGAAAAAGTGCGCAAAAAAGCAATGTTATCTCTATAAATTCCACTATCCAATAATGAATATTTTGTTCCATATTCGTTATCCATAGCAAAGTCCATATAAGCCTCATCCACAACTAGTAAACATTGCGAAGGAAGTTTTTCAGAAAAATCTAAAACGTCTTGCAATGAAGGACAGTAACCAGATGGATTATCAGGCGTAGTTATAAAAACTAACTTCGTGTGCTCATCTACAAGAGCAAAAAGCTCTACGAAAGGAATTGAAAAATCTTCATTCAGTGGAGCTTGGCGCAATTGCACACCACAAATTTTTGCTTGCACTGTGTACATTCCAAAACAAGGTTTGCAGCAAACAATATTGTCCTGTAAAATATTACAGCTTACCCTCATTAGTAAATCTATAAGCTCATCAGAACCGTTACCAACAACTATACGTTTTTCATTAATATTATGCTTTTCAGCCAAAGCCTTAACCAATCTTGGATTACCACCTTGAGGATAACGAAAGACACTAGATGCCATCTTGGCTATACGTTCTTGAACTAAGGGCGAAACACCAAGAGCGCACTCATTGCTAGCCATTTTTATAACATTTTCACATCCGTAACGACTACGAATTTCTTCAATACTTAAACCCGGTACATAGGGCTTTAAAGATGTAATTTGTTCTCTAACTCTACTGGTTGGATGTTTTAAGGACATTTATAAACCTTTAGTTTTTTATATTTAATAATTTTACTGGGGGAAAGATCTTGTAAACAAGAAATTTCCCCCTCAATATTATTGATTCCTACAAAAAAATTCACTTGATTTAAAATAGTAAAAGCAATTTGAAGGAATGATGAAAATTAATATTATTTCTCGAAATTCAAACTTCAAAAAATAAGGCAGCCAATATATTACTTAAATCATATTATTTATGCGCCATAATTTGGACGAATCGTCAGCACTGGTTGCTGAGCGTTTTTAACAACACTTTCTGCAACTGAGCCAAAAAGAATACGATCTAAGCCTTTACGCCCATGCGTACCCATTACAATAAGGTCAACATCTTCTTCCTTTGCTTTTTTAACGATCTCTTCGGCTGCATAACCAATAATAACCACTCCGGTAGCCTCAACTTCAGCAAAATTTTCTGAAACAAAAGTATCCATTGATTTCTCAGCTCCAGTCACTATTTCACCAACAAAATTCTCAATAGTATTAGGAGGAACATGAAAACCAACATATTGACTCAAAGAAGGCGCTGTATACATTACAATAACTTCAGCACTTGAAAGTTTAGCAAGCATAACTGTATACTCAGCAATAGTTTTACTGTGATCTGACAAGTCAACTGCACAAAGAATTTTTTTAATATCTCTCACGCTATCTCTCCTTTGCTAAATTGTTAATGTAAAATTTACATCTAATTTCATATAATCTAGCTTATTTAAACATATTTGACAAGACTTACTAATGCACAATACTAACCATTTAAAATTTAACGCAAAAAACCTTTACGCTCTAACTCTAAGGGAGCAGTAAAGGTTTTTTAAAAAAGGCTGATTTTGATATTTTTTTATCTAATAATAATTGATAAGTGATCGATCAATAAAGACCATCTTCGCATCACTTACATCCAAATTACTCGATAGCCTGACTTTGCTATTGTTGCAAAACAGCGTAACTTCTAGTGCCGTCCTTATGATATAAAATAATTCTTATACTATTGTTTTTATTATTGATTATTCCGGTATCTTGAACACATACACTTAATGTAATTGGCTTTGTTACATCTAAAACAAATGACATATCATCCGGATTAATAAGTTTATCCTGCTCTTTCAAAAGAGCTAAAACGCCTTGAGCTTGAACTTTTCCATCCTTGGTCTTCCAACTGCTGTAGCTACCTCTATAGCTTTCTAAGCGTGCAGCAATAATAGGGCTTTTATTGACGGCTAACATTTCTATGCAAGTATCTGGCTTTCCATCCGGCCCAAAGTTTTTTAAACCAATTAAATCTCTTGTATGTGTACTTAACGAAGCATGTGACGGATTTTGAGGATCACCTCCCGTAGGAAGATTTTCAGTTGTTTTAACTGGTTGTTCTATTGTTTCTTGTTTGGTGACAGCAGGCTGTACCTCAGCTGGTTTTTGCACAATTTCTTTCTTTGGTTCCTCAATGATATTAACTTTAGGTGCAATTGTTGTATTTTCTTTTGCTTCAATACTAGGAAGATTTTCAGTTGTTTTAACTGGTTGTTCTATTGTTTCTTGTTTAGTGATAACAGGCTGTACTTCAGCTGGTTTTTGCACAATTTCTTTCTTTGGTTCCTCAATGATATTAACTTTAGGTGCAATTGTTGTATTTTCTTTTGCTTCAATACTAGGAAGATTTTCAGTTGTTTTAACTGGTTGTTCTATTGTTTCTTGTTTAGTGATAACAGGCTGTACTTCAGCTGGTTTTTGCACAATTTCTTTTTTTGGTTCCTCAATAATATAGACTTTAGGTGCAATTGTTGTATTTGTTTTAGGTTCTATGGGAGTTAGCATAATATCTTGAGGTTGAGCTTGATTGTTTAAACCTTGTTCCAGCGGTTTTTGCTCTATAATTTCAGCTTCAATAATACTATTTTCCTGTGGTTCTATTTGAATTTTAATTCTTGGAGTATCATTAATAAGCTCTTGAAGATTATTTGTATTGTGAGGGATATTTTTATTTTCAACTTGAGTTAAGTTTTGTTGAGCATTTTCTTTGTTTATTGCTTCAGGCTCAGCAAAAGCTAAAGTAACCCAAAATAAATAAAACATGCCTAAAAATAAAGCTTTACGAAACAACATGAAATAGTCTCCTTGTAAGGTTTAAACAAAATTTATAAAAATAAAGTGTTAAAATTAGTACGGTTAATAGTTATCAAGCAGTACAACACAACCAGCACCACCAAGCGTTATATGTCTAGAACTTGGTTGTATATTTAGATTTTGTAAAAAACCTTCCAAAGCTCCATTTTTCATAAACTCTTGATAGGATTTATAATGCTCTCCACCAATTAAAAATTCTAAAGTATGAGCAATACTTGTTGCCGGTAAATAAATATTGCGTTCAGTTATGCAATAGTCTGCAATAATAACTTTTTTGGAAACTCGACAAAGCTCTTTAAATACCTGCATTGCTGTATTGTAGTTCATAGAATGTAATGCCATACAGATAATGCCAATATCAAAGCTTGCTGATTTAATCGGTAAGTTAGTCGCATTACCATAGAGTAAAAAAGCATTAGGAGCATGTTTTTTACTTTGCCTTATCATTTCAATACTATAGTCTAAACCAACTAAGCTGCCATAGTTTTTTTTGTGTCCACCTGCACCAGAGCAGCAATCAAAAACAGTAAAACTTGCTTGATCCTTAGGGTTTAATTGACTTTGCACCAGACAGTTTTTTATAATATTACATACTTGCAGACGCAAATCTTTCAAAAGATGCCCGAGTAAGGGTTCGTATAAAAAAGATATATATTTTAAAGGAATTGACATAATTGGTATTGATATGTTAGGCACAAGAATTCTTTAAGAGTTTGAAAATGTGGGCTTTAGCCAATTGTACAGGCTCATCGTTGGGAAAATTATGAGGCAGGTCTTGCAATATTTTTTCTAAATATGTGCTTGTCATTAAAGCTTTCTTAGTTGATGTAAAGTATATATCATGCACCCATGACCCTAATAGCAGTTTGAAATCATTGATATAAACAATATCATCATATGATGCTAAACGATTTTGCATAAGGTCTTGCACAATTTTATTTGACCAAGATGTTGGTTCATCCTTAGCATAAAAGGTTACGGCAGATTGACCTTTTTCCGGTTTAGTAAAATGGTCTGCCATTATTCTTAAAATGTCTAATTTATCGGCATCTCTCACGGCAGTTGTTATAAGCCATATGTTTTTGTCCATATTTTTTGGTAAAGCGTAACGATTATGGGTGGCTACTGCATATAAAACATATTTTTGGGTTATGTAGTCTTCATCCTTTAAAAAGCCTTGCTTGTAAAGGATTTTTGCACCAAGCGTGGCATGATTTACAGATAAGGCGTCTTTAAATGTCTTATAGCGTGAAAATTGCTCAAAACGTCCAATGTCATGATACAAAGCCGCAAGAAGGCAGGCTTTGGCATTAGCTGCGAGGGATTTTTCTTGTACTAATAATTGCATATGTTGCACAACATGTTCTGTATGTTCAATTTTTAATTCCAACATATCTTTATGGGAAGAAAGTGATGCAACATCACAAAAAGAACGAGCATAATTTTTAAAAATAGCCATATGTGTTTTTAAAACTTTATTCATAACTTTTCGCATACACTTTCCTATTAGGTGAAGCAAGTAAAAAAAGTGTACACTGTAAATTAAATTGGCCCATATTTTCTTTGACTTGATTTAATGACAAGCTTATATTTAACTTGTATAGTGCTTTTGTATAAGGTAAAGTGACTGAAGTCCTTTTGTTTAGTTAATAAATGTTACTACTCTCCTTTGCACAATAAACAGTGCACAATAAACAATGCACAGTTTGTTAATAGGTTTTTTATGAAGTCTAAATCGATTTTTCCTAAAATTTTGGGTTTTTTTATTCTGGCTGCCCTTGGTTATTATGGTTATGTATTTTATCAAGATAACGAAGGTCCAAGTGTTATTCTTGAACCTAATACCGGTTTTATTTCACCGGAATCCAACTTTACTTTAAAATTAGAAGATTCTTCCAAGATACGGTCGGTAGAAGTACTTTTACACTATAGAGACCAAGAGATTCAGGTGTTTTCTAAGCATTATTCGCAATATCAAGAGCAAGAGGAAGTACCTTTTTCTTTTAAAAGTGTTCCTGTTCCGGAAGGTGAATTTGAGCTTGAAATTAAAGCAAAAGATGCTTCCGTGGCGATGTTTGGACTTGGCAATACTACTGTTATGACCTTGCCTGTAGTTTTGGATTCGCAACCACCGAAGGTTATTATACATTCTCCTCCGGCTATTGTGCGTCGTGGTGGATCTGGTGTTGTGCGTTATGGTTCAAATGAGGATATTTTACACAGTGGTGTTCAAGTAGGCGAACATTTTTTTCCAGGATTTATTCAGCAAGATAAAAGTGTTATATGTTATTTTGCATTTCCTCACTTTATAGAAGTAAAGGACTTTGCTCCTAAATTAATTGTTAGAGACCTTGCCGGAAATACTGTGGAAAAGGTTTTAAATATAAATGCTGCCGATAGAAAATTTAAAACCGATACTATTCAAATTACAGATAAATTTTTAGAGCAAGCCAGCCAAAAGCTTTATGAACTTGCCCCAAATGCTGATGATCCATTAGAACGTTTTCTTATTATTAACAGTGATATACGTCTTGCTAATACATCATTTCTTTTTGACCTTGGTCAAAAAAGCGATAGCGTTGTTTATTGGGAGGGACCTTTTAAAGGTATGCCAAGGGCAGCTTCTCGAGCCGGTTATGGTGAGTATAGATCTTATATGTATAAGGGTAAGGTGATAGATAATCAGTGGCATCTTGGGCATGATTTAGCTTCCGTTAAGGAAGATAAAGTTCCGGCAGCTAATCATGGTAAAATTGTTTTTATCGGAAATCTTGGTATTTATGGAAATTTGGTGGTAATTGATCACGGTCTTGGACTTATGTCACTATATTCCCATTTAACGGACATATTTGTTGAAAATGGCGATATGGTAAAAAAGGGTGACACAGTCGGAACTACAGGTATTTCTGGTATGGCATTTGGTGATCATGTTCACTTTGGTATACTAATTGGTGGTTTTGAGGTAACGCCCTTGGAATGGTTAGATCCAAAATGGATTAAAAACAATGTAACAGATCGTCTTGTAGTTCGTTGAAAAAGTACACTAACATTGCCTATATAAGTCTTGGTTCTAATGCTGGCGATAGTATGTCCCTATTGGCTAAAGCTATTCAGAACATTAATAAGGCAGATGGGCTTGATGTTCTTTATGCATCAGCTTGTTTTTGTACAGAACCACAGGATTTTAAAGAGCAAAATTGGCTTTAACTTTATTAACTTTTATGTTAGAAGTTGAAAATATCTTAGGGAGAGTGCGTAGCAATGATGTAAATTTACGTTATGGACCTCGCAGTATGGATTTAGATCTTTTACTTTTTGGCCAAGAAGAAAGTGATAACCCCTTATGTATTTTACCTCATCCTCGTATGTGGCAAAGGGCATTTGTATTAATTCCATTGCTTGATGTTGTACAACAAGCTGTATTTGAAGGTAAAATATTATCAAATAGCCAGCTTTTGCAAAAAATTTGTATGGCTTTAGCAAATCTTGACTATACTGTTAGTGGCAATAAAATATATCAAAACTAAAATTTTAAGGAAAATATTATGTGGAAATGGTTGATTTTAGCTTTAGCGTGTTATGTATTATATAGGCTTTTTGCCAACGACGTTAAAAAGAAAATGTCAAAAAAGAATGAAGAAGAAAATATTGAACGTAAGGTTGCTGCCGGAGAAATGGTTAAGGATCCTGAGTGCGGAGCCTATATTGATAGCGAAAGTGGCATAACCGTTAGAAATGGTGAAATAATTCATCGTTTTTGCAGTTATGACTGTCGTGATGCCTTTTTGGAAAAAATTAGCAATGGTAGCAATGTCTTACCTGACAGTGACAAGGCTTCCTCTCAAGAGCAAAGTGACAAATAATATCTTGCTTTGTTTTTCTTTGAGTATTGATATTTAATATTGATTATGTATTTTGTATTTAAAGCGTAAGCCAATGTCAGAGAAAGCGCAAGATATTAGCTCTACTTCTTTTTGGCTACCCTATATTGAGCAATGGCTTGATGATTTACTTGTACAAAGGGGTTTGTCTGGTCTAACTGTTGCCGCATACGGGCAAGACCTTAAGAATTTTCTTGTTTTTTTAAGTGAAAGTAAACTTGAAGATTTGCGAATATTTAAAGAATATGAGCTTTTTCTGTACCTTGCATGGCTTAGGGGTCGTGGACATAGTGGGCGCACATTATCACGGCATGTTTCAAGTTTAAGAGGTTTTTTTACCTATTTAGTGGAACAAGGCATTTTTCTTAAAAACCCTGCTAAAATGCTTGAAAGCCCTAAACTTCCCTCTTTATTGCCGGAATTTTTAAGTCTTGACGAAATTCATAATCTTATGGCAAAACCAGTTCTTTTAGAAAGGGCTGGTCAAAGAGATCGTTGTATCTTAGAATTGCTTTACGCATCCGGTTTAAGGGTTTCAGAATTATGTCAATTACACCTTCTGGATGTGGATAGGCAAAGACGGATTTTACGAATTTTTGGCAAGGGTTCTAAAGAACGTTTTGTACCAATGCATGACAATGCTGTGCAATTTTTAGAGGATTTTATTGAACACTGGCGACCTTTATTTTCCCCCAAGGAAGATTTTGTCTTTATTAATCGTTCTGGACGTGGGCTTAGTCGCCAGTATATTTGGAAGTTAGTTAAAAAATATGCCTTAGAAGCCGGTATACGCAAAAATATTTCTCCGCATACTTTTCGCCATTCTTTTGCAACTCATTTATTGGAAGGTGGTGCAGATTTAAGAACTGTGCAATTATTATTAGGGCATAGTGATATTAGTGCAACTGAAATCTATACGCATGTTCAATTACGACATTTACAGCAAGTGCATCAGCGTTATCACCCTCGTAATAATTTAAAATAGTCTGGAGATAAACATGACTTGTGAACATAAAATGTTCTTACCTGTCAACCCTGCCTCTGAAACGGATAGTAATACCTTAATTACCTGTCATATCAATGCTGATTTTGACGCATTTGCTTCCATTGTTGCCGCTCAATTTCTTTATCCGGGAGCAATTTTGTATTTTCCCGGTACTCAAGAAAAGTCGTTGCATATGTTTTTCACAGAAACTGCTTTTTTTATGTATAACTTTCACAAAAGTGATGCTATTGTTTGGGATAAAATTAATAAACTTGTGGTAGTTGATACTAAGCAAAAGGGACGCTTAAGTCATGTAGAAAACCTATTAGATCGAGATGACGTTCAAGTACATATTTGGGATCATCATCCTGAAGCGAATAATGATATTACAAGTGACCATTATAATGTAGAAAAAGTTGGTGCAACCGTTACCTTGCTTGTGCGTCAATTGCAGTTAAAAAATATTGATATATCGTGTCAAGATGCGACTATTTTAGGTCTTGGAATTTATGCTGACACAGGTTCATTTACCTATACATCAACTCAAGTTGAAGATTTTAAAGCTGCTGCTTGGCTTTTAGAAAAAGGTATGGATGTTAGTGCTATATCTGATATTGCTGCTCATGAACTTACTGCTGCCCACATTCATGCACTTTATGCTTTATTAGAATCGGCAACTACTTATCATGCCGAAAAAATACCTGTTGTCATTGCTGATGCCTCCATGGAAGATTATTTGGGGGATTTTGCCTATCTTGCGCATAAATTAATGGAAATGGAGAAGTTTGAGGTGCTTTTTGCCTTAGGGCGTATGGGGGATCGCATAACAGTAGTTGCACGCAGTAGGCGTGATGAAATAAATGTTGGTAGCATTTGCGCAGCTCTTGGTGGCGGCCTACAAGCTAATGCATCATCCGCTTCGGATCCCCGTAAGCCCCTTCAATAAATAAGAGAAATAATTATTCTACAAGCACTATACAGTCAAGCATATCCTGAAAAAACGGCTCGTGACTATATGACATCTCCGGCTCTTGGTATTGAAGAAGAAATAAGTATTCAAGACGCCTATGACTTTATGGTGCATTTTGATTTAAAAGCTGTGCCGGTATTTAAAAAAGGTACTCGTATTTGCGTCGGTATTTTAGATTCCCATACTGCCGGACGAGCTGTAAACCATAAGCTGGAAGAATTTGAAACCTACATGAAAAGGGATATTCATACTTTGCCACCAGAAGCCGGTCTTATGGAAATTATTGATATTATAATTGAATCAAGACAAAGCTTAGTCCCCATTGTGCAAGACAATCTTGTAATTGGCGTTGTGACCAGAACAGATTTGGTGCAAATTTTCATGAGTGACCCCGGATTAACTCCTCAATATAAAAGCACTAAAACAAAATCATTACAAAAGCTTTTGCGAGAACGCCTACCACAAAATATCCTAGCCTTACTTGAGAGCGCAGCAGATATAGCCGATTCTTTGCATATGACGGCATATGTTGTGGGTGGATTTGTTAGAGATTTGCTCTTGGAGCGTAAAAATTTCGATTTAGATATAGTTGTTGAAGGCAATGGAATTGAATTTGCTAAGACTTTGGCAAAGCATTTAAGCGGGCGCATTCGTATTCATCCGGAATTTTTAACTGCTATGATTTTCTTTAAAGATGAAAATAAGAACGATATTCAAATAGATATTACAACTGCACGCTTAGAATACTACAAACATCCTGCCGCTATGCCAACAGTTGAAGTTTCTTCTATTAAATTAGACCTTTTTAGGAGAGATTTCACCATAAATGCATTAGCAATGCATCTTAGTAAGGATAATTTTGGGCAATTGGTGGATTTTTTTGGTGGTCAAAGGGATATTCAAGATAAAAAAATTCGAGTTTTGCACACACTTAGCTTTGTGGAAGATCCTTCAAGATGTTTACGAGCTGTGCGCTTTGAACAGCGTTATTCTTTTAAACTTGGTCTTAAAACGGAACAGTTAATAAAAAACGCCATTGGTTTACAGCTTATTGATAAACTATCTGATGCCCGACTGTACCATGAAATGCTCAATATTTTTGATGAATACAATCCGGTTGACAGCTTGGTGCGTTTAGATGAGCTTGGAATTTTAACCAAAATGCATCCTCAATTACGCATGATTCCTCAAAGGCAAGAATTATTTTATGCAATTAAAGATATTTTAGATTGGTACTATTTGCTTTACTTTGAAGATAAACCAAGACGCTGGATATTTTATATGTTAGGGCTTTGCCATCGTCTAAACTATGCAGAAAGTTCTGAAATTTTAGAACGCTTAGGCACTCCTAAACCCCAACAAGAGGAAATTTTACTTTTGCGTGAAGTTGTTCGCAACTTGCGACCAGCTGTTAAGCAATGGCAATATAAAAAGCAAAAAATTAGCCAGCTATGTACTATTTTAAGTAAAGCTCCGCTCGAAGCTTTACTTTTTATGATGGCAAGGGCGCATAATGAAGATTTACGCATGGCAATCTCACGCTATATTACCACTTGGCGGCATGAAACAATTGAAATTACAGGAAACGATCTCATTTCAGGTGAATGTAATTTACGCCCAGGACCCATGATTGGGGATATTTTGCGCAGCATAAAGGCTGCTAAACTTGATGGGCTTTGTACTAATCGGGAAAGTCAATTGGAAATGGCGAAAATGTTAATAAAAAAATTAAAGAAACACTGATTCATTCTTTTTCTTTTTTGGGGAAACTTTTTATGAACAAAAAATTTCCCCAAAAAAATTAGTTAATCAACGCTTTTTTAATAGCGACCTGTATTATGATAGTCGGAATTATCCATTGGAGTATTAGGGTTAGTTTGATTTGTATCCATAGGATATACCATCAATAATCCTCTACGGCTACCTACACCAATGGCTCCTGGGTGCGTGTTTATACCTACGATTAAATCTAAAACACCATCGTTATTTATATCACCAACGTCACAGTTTACAACAGAACCACGAATACGACGAGTTTTCCATTTTAAACCAAGACCAACGCCCTCCCAATATAGAGCATGTATT
>CAYJDL010000018.1:18577-19462 GCA_964368885.1 uncultured Desulfovibrionaceae bacterium
TGTATTTCACCTTGCGGGAACATACGATAATTATCAAAGATTTCAGCGGCAGTAGAAATTGGTTTATTAACCAAGGCTACATATTCTCCACGACCTTCAATGTCAGCTACATTAATGCGCATTGGTGCATAAAAATGTCCGGCAATTTGATACTTTTTATCCACGCCCATACCGGGAATGCTCTTATAATGTTCTATGCCAACAGAAGAGCCGGAGAATCTATCCATCGTTTGATGTAATCTTTTGCCACCTGGGTTGTAAACAACAAGACGTTCTTCTGGGCTGTACATAAGCAACTTTGTACCATCAGATCCACCCATATAAGCAAAATTAAATACATTTCCGCCTTTTGGCAATGATAATTTAGTTCCAAGACTTATGGTTGAACCGTTGACATTAGCTACATATACACAACAACGGAATAAACGTGCGCTATCCCACGCTTGTCCAACCAAGGTCGGTCTAAATGATGGAGCCAAGGGCACAACATTAAGGAAATAACTATTAGTTTTGGCAAGAAGGCTTAATTTTCCACGAGCAAATGAATATATAAAGGAAGTTGGTCGACTACGGCTACCACCAAAACTAGTTACCAATAGTTGCGTACCACGACCACCAAGCTTAACTTTGCGTAAAATAAAGGCTTGATTAGCCATACCGATAGAAACTTCGCTCTTAACCTTTAAGCTTCCACCACTCCAATCGTATACAGTTAACTTATGATCGCCTAAAATAGCAACTTCAGAGCGTCCGCTACCGCTAAAGTCACCTACTACAAAGTCAACCATGCTGTAGCCAAGGCTTTTACTACGCAAACGAGAACCATCTTCAGTTCCAGAGCCTTGGTAACGAAATTGAGGATTTAAGTAAGTATTTTGCGGAGGG
>CAYJDL010000019.1:0-7035 GCA_964368885.1 uncultured Desulfovibrionaceae bacterium
AAACTTCGGCAATCACTGTTCCCTCGTTTTGAGATACGTGAAAGTTTTTGTTTACCCCCCGATGATGTGCACCACCGCAAGCCTCAATACCTACAAGACATGGGGGCTTATTTGCAAAAAAATCTAACACCTTGTTTCTAGTTATCTTGGTATTGAAAATTTTATTTCCAAATTTATCGCTGCCATGTGCCTGAAAAAAATTCTTTGCAATGTCTAACCCAATACTGCATACTTCACTCATGACCCGCTCCTTCAATTAAAGTGTTATACTGTACAACACTTATGGCACATAGATGCCGGTGCGACAACTGTCGCCTTGGGGCGGGTCTATCCCATCTCGCAATGACTTTACGTGTCACCGTAGTCATTGCGAGAAAAAAAGCTCCTAAATCTATCTTAAATATTGTAATGATTAGTGTTTTTTCGTGGCAATCCATTTTGAAAACTACGTTAAAACAACAAAGCTTTCCCAAATAAAGTCAATATATGCCTTAAATACATTATAAAAATATTATTTGCTGACTAAAGGCAATAGCCACATTCTTTTTTAAATTATATAATCATTTTCAATAAAAAAATTTTTCGACATTATCATGACAATGATGGAATAAAGCAATCCGGAACTGCAATAGCTAAGGTTACTTGGCTAAAATATTTCATTTTTGGGAGAATAAGATTAGCATTATCAGCATGTAAAGAGTAAGGAAGTTGACCTCTTACAGTGCGTCCCGCACCATTTGCACTACATATGGCAGCACCTTCACAAATGCTTATAGTTTCAAGGCCAAAAAGCTGCGCTGCCATGCCAGATGGAGTAAGGCTTGGCATTTCGGCCAAAGTTTCAGCGGAATAAAATTCAAATGGAATTCCAAGTTCTTGTGCGGCTTGAAGAAGTCCATTTTCATCTTGTTTAATATCAACGCTGGCAATGCAAGCCAAAGCTTTTTCTTCTAAATTATTACTTTTTAAACAATCTGCTATGGCATTTAAAATGATGTCCTTATCTGTACCTTTTTTACAGCCAATGCCTAAATGTAAGGCAGGAATGGTCATGCGTAAAATATTGTTATGCTCAGGTAGTTTACGCCAATGAATGGCAACAGCGGGATAATTTAAATTAAGACGTTCAATATTGCTGTCATTTTCAAGACTTACCTGATTAAAACATTCTTTTGGTACATTTGACCAAAGGTTAATTGGGTCGTATAGCTGTACTATTTTGCCTTTTAAAATTGTACTATTACAAATCTTTATTTTATCCCAATCAAGAATAGTGCAAGAATTTTCCTTTGCTAAAATATCCACAGAAGGTTTATTATTTACATCGGTTGCAGTGGTAATGACAGGTTTTGCCCTAAGAATATCTGCTATTTCAATAGTCAAAGCATTGCCATCTCCCCAATGACCGGAAAGCAAGGAAATGGCAAATTGCCCTTGTTCGTCGCAAACTATAACGGCAGGATCTTGTTTTTTATGAGTAATATGTGGAGCAATTGAACGAACGCTAATTCCGGCGGCACAAAAGAAAATGTGAGCATCATAAGAAGTAAAGGTTTGAGCAATTAGTTTTGGTAGATTTGCAAAGCTAGAAAAGATAATATCTTGCATATTATCTAAATCCTCAAAAACATAAATATGAGAAAAGTCAGCTAGTTTTAATGCTAGTGTCAATCCTGCTTGACTAAGCACATAGCAGGCCACTTTCTTTTTTTTAAGCAAGCTCATAATATTCCCTTTACATACTACTTGCCGATCTTAAGTAGCACAATAAATTAACCTTACTACATAAGACCGACGTTTTATATTAAAAGTCAAGGTCTTTAACTACATCTAAAGTTTGCTGTAAATGCTCATCGCTATGTACAAAGCTTAGCATAGCTGCCTCAAAGGAAGCCGGAGCAATATATATCCCTTTTTGACGTAAGGCTTTATAAAAGCGTGTAAATTTATTTGAGTCAGCACGTTTCACACCATCAAAATCCCAAACATCTTCTGCACTAAAGAAGGGGCAGAACATAGGACCAAGAGCTGGAACACGCACTTCATGCCCTTTTGATTTTAGAATCTTTTCCATTTCCATGGCAAAATCTGCTGTACGTTGACTTAGCTTTGCATAATCACAATTTGCTAAAATGCTAACAGTAGCAAGTCCGGCCGCCATTGCTAAGGGATTACCTGAAAGAGTTCCTGCTTGATAAACATCGCCGCAAGGTGAAATGCGTTGCATATACTCTTTTTTGCCGCCATATGCTCCAACAGGCAAGCCTCCACCAATAATTTTACCAAAAGTAGTTAAGTCAGGGGAAATTTTAAAATATTCTTGCGCACCACCAAATGCTAAACGAAAACCGGTAATGACTTCGTCAAAAATTAGCAAAGCTCCATATTGTGTGCATAATTCTCGTAATCCCTCAAGAAATCCTTCCTTAGGAGGCACAAGTCCCATATTTGCCGCCACCGGTTCCACAATTACAGCGGCCAAATTGTCACCTTGTGCGGCAAATATATCTTTTACAGCTTCAAGGTCATTATATTTTGCTAACAAGGTATCAGCCACAACAGCAGACGGTACCCCCGGAGTGCCGGGAATAGAAAATGTTGCCATACCGGATCCGGCAGCTGCTAAAAAAGCATCGGCATGTCCATGGTAACAACCAATAAATTTTAATACTTTATCCCTTCCGGTAACTCCCCTTGCAAGGCGTAAAGCACTCATGGTGGCTTCTGTACCAGAGTTGACCATGCGCACCATTTCAACTGATGGTAATGCCGCAATTACAGCTTCTGCAAGTAAAATTTCATCTTTACAAGGTGCGCCATAGCTTGTGCCTGAGTTAGCTGCCTTTTGTACAGCGGCAGTAATTTCTGGATGGGCATGCCCCAAAATCATTGGTCCCCAAGAAAGGACGTAATCAATATAACTATTTCCATCTTCATCGGTTAGTATGGGGCCTTGTGCACTTTTAATAAATAATGGAATGCTATCAACATTTTTACAAGCTCGCACAGGGCTATTGACCCCTCCCGGGATAGATTGTTGAGCACGTTCAAATAAGTTTTGGGAATTCATTTCTTGCATAACTTTTCCTTAAAAATAGGTCATAGATGTTTTTTTAAACTCTTCAATACTCTCTAAAGCAGCATATTCAGAAACATTAAGGGCTTTTTGTAATTGCGTAATAACTTGCTGCCCCTCTTCTTGACTGTGTGCATGGGTCATTGTGTAGAGAGTATAAGGCCAATCTAATGCTGAGCTAGGTCTAAAATAGCAATGCGATACATTTGAATGCTGTGCGGCAATCTTACCAAGTTCTTCAGCGTTTTCTTCAGCAACTACCCAAGCTACCATTACATTATAATTCCAGCCCGTTTTTTGATGCTTGATACTTGCTCCGAAGCGGCGAATTACTCCTTCGTCTTTTAACTTTTGCAAAAAAGCTATAACTTGCTCTTGGCTTAGACCAACTTCTTTAGCTATATGAGCATAAGGCGTAAGACTGTCTGGTAAGTTATTTTGCACCATATACAAAATCGCACATTCTTGCTGAGTAAAGTTATTTTTCATATTACACCTATAATAAGTATTGTTGACAAAGACTTTTGAAATTTACATTATTTATTCAATAGCTTTATGAGATCTGAATTACTTAATTGTTTTGCTATACTAAGGGCAGATAAACCAGTGCTATTCTTCATATTAGGATCAGCATTATGGTTTAATAAGGTTTTAACTATTCTCATGTCAACTTTCTTTGTAGCATACATTAAAGCAGTTGTCCCTAATTGGTCAGTAGCATTCACATCAGCACTAGATTTGAGCAAAAGATTAACGATCTCCAACTGTCCCCTAGCAACTGCCTCTATCAATGGAGTGATTCCTTGATTGTTTCGTACATTGACATTTGCTTTATAGTCCAATAACAATCGTACTGTTTCAATCTTATTAGTAGGTATAGAACCCAATAATGAAGTATTGCCATGTATATCTCTTTCTTCAATGTTTGCCTTATTGCGTAACAAAAGTTGCATTACTGGAATATTACCATGTTTTGTAGCAAACATAAGAGCTGTCATATTGTTTTTATGTTTTGTGTCAACTTTCACTCCATTGTCAATCAATGCTTGCAAAGCCTCTAATTTGCCACTATTTGTGGCATACAGCAAGGCTGAAAATCCTTCGGGATCAACAAAGTTCTTATTGGCATTATAATCAAGTAAAAGTTTTACCGCTTTAGGGCGATTATTGTTTGCAGCAATGATTAAAGCTGAAACATTATCAACGGACGAAGCATTTACATTTGCTTTATTTTTAAGCAAAAACTCCATCACCTCTACATAGCCATGTTGGCTAGCCATCATAAGGGCAGTCCAGCCATCATAGTTTGTAGCCTCAATATTTGCATTTCCTGCAAGCAAATGTTTTACACTTTCTAAATAATTGCCATTAGCAGCATGTATTAAAGCCGTCCATCCGGTGTTATCTTCAACATTAACATTTGCTTTATTGTCAATCAACAGTTTTACAATGTCATCATGCCCTCTTCCAGATGCCATTATTAAGGCTGTTCCACCGTTTTCAGATAAAAAATCTGGATTTACTTTATTGTTCAAAAGACATTGTGCAGATTGAAAAGCACCATGATAAGCCGCTACCATCAAAAGCGAAACACCAGCATTTGACACATCATGAATGTTAGCTTTATGTTTTATCAGTAACTTAATCATTTCAAGATTATTTACTTTTACTGCGTGCATAAGAGCTGTCCAGCCGTCATGATTTTTAACATGAACATTAGCATTATGCTTTAACAATGTTTTAAAAACATCCATTTTGTTTTGAGAGGCGGCCTGCATAAGAGGAGTAAACCCTACTACATCCTGCAAATTAATGTCAGCATTATTTTCAATTAAAACTTCCGCAATATCATTATGTCCATGACCAGCTGCAAGCATTAAAGGCGTCCAATTATTTTTCCCTTTTATATTCACATCAGCATTGTACTTGATTAACAGTTTAGAAATATCAACAAAATTATTTTCTGCGGCATAAAATAGAGATGTACCGCCTACAGCATCAATGGTATTGATATTTGCTTTATGCTTAAGTAAAGTTTCTGCTGCATTAAAATTATTTTTTGCAACAGCTATCATAAGAGCAGTTAGTTTTCTTGAATTTGTTACATCAATTTTGGCTTTATTTTCTAATAGCACTTCAATAACTTTAGGTTGATTAAATTCAGCCGCAATCATGAGAGGAGTAAGACCTAATTTATTTTTTGATTCAATATTAACATTACTATCAAGCAAAGCTTGAACAGCCTCTACATGACCTAGTTTTATAGCGGTAATAAAAGCAGTCTCATTAAGGCTATTTTGCGCTTCGATATTGGCTTTATTTTTAATAAGTAGATGAATCATATCAGGATGATTTGAGTTTGCCGCCATAATAAGCGCAGTAACACCAAACTTATTTACCGCTTCAACATGGGCTTTATTCTTTAGTAAAACTTTAGCAACTTCAATATGCCCCAATTTTGCTGCTGTTATAAGCGCAGTTATTCCATCATTGGATTTAGATTCAATATTTGCATTATTGTCAAGCAATAATTCAACAATATTTGAATAGTTATGAAAACTTGCTACATGTAGTGCAGTTACACCTTCATTATTTTTAGCATTGATATTAGCTTTACGTTTAAGCAACATTTTTACTATGTCCGCCTTCCCATTTTCACTGGCGAACATAAGAGCAGTTTTTCCTGCATCGCTTTTATGATTCACCTTAGCGTTATGCTCTAATAATAACGATACAGCTTTAGTTTGATTATTAAAAACAGCAATCATTAATGCTGTATAACCATTATTATTCTTTTCTTCAATGTTAATTTTGTTTTTCAATAAAAGCTTAATGCATTCAATATAACCATGCTCACTGGCAGTCATGAGCGCATTCCAGCCGGAAATATTTTTAACATTAATGTTAGCCTTATGCTTAAGTAAAAACTCTACCATTTTAAAGTGATTTAGACCTACAGCTAAACCAAGTGCAGTTACACCTTTACTATTTTTGGCGTCAATTTTGGCATTGTTATCCAAAAGTATTTGAGCAGTTTTTACATTATTTTTTATTACTGCGACCATTAGAGGAGTAAAGCCATTTTGTGTCAACATATTCACATTAACTGTTTTTATAAGACTTTGCATTCCCTGAACATTGTCAGTCTCTACAGCTCGTAAAAAAAGTGCGTCATTGGCAGAAAGAGCTAAAGCAAAAGAAGCATTTAGCAAATAGAATAATAACATGCAAAGCTTAATAGTAAAGTTCTTCATAATTATACCTTTATATATTAAGGTTAAATAATTTGGTGAAATAATAAAGTCTTATGCTATAACGCTGTTTCTCATTTTTCAAGGATATTTTCAACTATTATTTTATGCCTTACATCACTGTCTGTCATGAGTTGTGATAAGGAAAACTGAAAAAACTAAAACAATACTTAAAAGTATAATCGTTATATCAAGGTATTCCCCAGCAAAAAAAGTACCTAATGCAACGCCTACAGCAGGAGTAACATATTCGTAAGACATGGCGACAATAGCTCTTGAGTTAAAAAGTAACCATAAATATGTTGTATAGCCAACAAGTGAGCTAAAAAATGACAAATAAGCCAAAGCTAAATATGCCTGTATAGGCAGTTGAAGAATGTTAACCTGATCATCAAAAATTAAAGAAAAAACTAGAGTTTGGAGTCCACCAATGAAAAGCAAAAGTCCGGATGTTCTTATTATTGATAAAGAACTTTCCCCATGACTTGTTTGAGATATACGAGTTCCAACTACCCATGAAATAGATGCTAATAAAATTAACAATAGTCCGAAAATAGAAACATCACCCTGAATACCTTGATGCACATTTAACCAGATAAGAGCGCAAAATCCCAATAGTAAACCAGCAGATTGTTTTAAAGTTGGTTTTTTTCCTCCCCACAATAGCCATTGACTAAGCATAAGCCAAATTGGCGCAGCTCCAAATAA
>CAYJDL010000019.1:7045-19083 GCA_964368885.1 uncultured Desulfovibrionaceae bacterium
TAATATAGCCGCCATTCCGGAAGGAACATTTTCTTGAGCTTTAGCCACAAAGCCACTACTAACCGTAACAAGAAAAAAACTGTTGATAACATTATACTTTATATCATGCCAAGTAAATTTAGATTTTTCTCGTCGCAGATATGTATAAATTAAAAGTGTAAATCCTGCTATGGTAAAGCGTAATCCTGACAATAAAAAACCAGAGAAATATTCAAGGGCAATTTTATTGCCTAAAAACAATGAGCCCCAAGATGCATAAAGCAAAAAAAGACATCCAGTTAAAGTGAGGGTTCGCCTTGAAATTACAGGCATACAGTTGCTCCCATGAACAAAAATGTAGGATATAATAGCCTTACCAGCGTGGCACATCTCTTACTACGGAATACAAACGTGAGCAAGTTAAATTTACTCGCTTCAAGTACACATAAGAGATTAAAAAAAATCCTTTATAAAAGCTCAGCTAAAGTTATTTGTAAGTCGATTGATTAGTGTAGGATTTCAACTTTATTGATACTTGCTAGCTGGGTATTTTTTTGCTAATTAATTACACTTAAACACTGAGGAAATGTTGATAAGTTTTTTGAGCATTTTTCTCTAAATTAATTATTTACGCAAATAACTTTGATAAGTTTTTTTGGAGGATGTAATTTATGAGTAGGTCAATACACAACCTTGGAAAATATTCAACATGCTTATTGTGTACTCTTTGCTTTATTTTATTTTATTATTATGCAAAAGCTTTACCGGTAGAACATGTTAATTTTATGCAGGATGGTGTGTACAAAGCTAGTTACGAAAGCCTTAAAACTTGCTTGGATAAAGCCAAATCACGTTTTAACGTTAAGGAGTTTGAAAAAGTAAATAAAGTAGTATGGCGTAAAGTGAATTCTTCTGTTGAAAAAGGGCTCAAATCTGGTCTTGCTAAAAAAGATGCTTATATCACTGCTTATGTTCTTGGTCAGGCAGTAATAGGCAAAGCCCTTAAATTTGACTGGTTAAGAAAAAATGCTAAAGGTTTTCAAGGTTTATACAGATATCAGAACTCAAATCATATAGGTTTTTTAGCCATAAAGGCCGGACATGATAAGCACGCCTATAATGTGAATATTCTTATTGCACCAAAAGATAATCCCGATGATGTAGTTGAAATTAAAGGTATGGGAATGGCTAGGGGTAATATTATGAGGATTCAAGGTCAAGGCACGGTAGAAAACGCCTTAAGCATTAACTTTGAAGAGCAAATCGCTACTGTTACTGAGTCAGATAAATTTAAACAAAGTGGTTTTATGAAAAATGGCGCAAGTTTTGACGGTGATTGGATTAAAAAGATAAAATAGCTCAGCCTTTATTGATATATCTTATGATTTTTTTAAAAAGCTATTATTTTATTGGGGAAAAATCTTTTTGTTACCAAAAATTTTTCCCCATAAAAATAATTACTAAGGCTTTTCGGTCCATTTTTTTACAGATTGATATAAAACATCCGGTATAACAGGTTTAGCTATGTGATCATTCATGCCATACTGTAAGCATAATTCCTTATCTCCCTTCATGGCATGGGCGGACATAGCCACAATAGGTAAATCTTTAAAACGCTCAATGGCACGAATCTTAGAAGTTGCAGTAAGACCATCCATAACAGGCATTTGAATGTCCATTAGCAACATATCATACTTTTTCTTTTCAATCATATCCAAGGCTTCTTGACCGTTATTAGCAATATCTATACTGTAACCCTTTCTTTTAAGTAGTTCTACAGTAATCAATTGTGTGACATCATTATCTTCAACTAGCAAAATATTGGCTAAACTATCTGAAGAGGCAGGCTCTTTCTCTATGACATCACTTTGCACTTGAACTGGCGCTTGAATTTTTGATTCTTCATTGCGTTTAAGCTCCACATTAAAGAAGAAGGTACTACCCTTTTCTGGCTCTGACTTTACCCACATATCACCATCCATAAGCTTGATAATGCGCTTAGCTATGGCAAGACCAAGTCCAGAGCCTTCAAAGTTGCGAGTAATTGATGAATCCGCTTGCATAAAAGGTGCAAAAATATGCAAGCACTGACTTTTACTTATTCCAATGCCGCTATCTTCAATAGAAAAAAGGAACTTCGCTGTGTCACAACTTTGCTCGGTACACACAATCTTTAAAGCTATATATCCCTCTTCCGTAAATTTTATGGCATTGTTCATAATATGAAAAATAACTTGCTTTAAGCGAGAAGCATCACCATAAAAAGTTTCTTCTGCTTTTTGGTCAACAATACACTCCAAAGTAAGGTTTTTAAGGCTAGCTTGAGTGCTATACACAAGCTTAACTTCATGAACGATTTCTTCTAAGGTGAAAGGTGCAATATCTACTTCAAAAGTACCAGCATCAATTTTAGAAAAGTCTAAAATATCATCAACAGTATTTAAAAGCTTGACTGCTGAATCTATACCTTTTTGCAAATATATCCTTTGAGAATCATCTAGATTTGTCGTATCTAAAAGATGGAAGATGCCCAAAACTCCATTTAGCGGCGTACGAATCTCATGACTCATGTTACCAAGAAATTGCGTTTTAGTTTTTGCACTTTGTTCAGCAACATCACGAGCGGATCTTAATTGCTTTTGCACAGCTTCAATTTCAGATAGCTTAGCTTTTAAATCCCGTAAATCACGCACATATGATACAATCACCTCTTGCTTTTGAACATAGGCTCTCTTTGAGATAACTTCAATTGGAATAGGATTACCATGAATATCATAGGTCATCATTTCAATATGAGAATAGCCGATTTCAAAGGCTTGCTGTATCATTTCACGAGCTAAAGGCACAGTAGAAGTGCCATCAGGCTGAACTCTGGGAATAACCTTGTATCTAGCAGAAATATAAGCTTGTTTACTTTCAAAGCCATACATTTTTACAATAGCATCATTGCATTCAATAAGATCAAAAGACACGTCCCAAACATTAATACCAAGGGGTGTAATGTCAAAAATGGTCTGAATACGCTCTTCCGCACTTTGCATTTTTTCAATTAGGGCTTTTCTGTCACGAAGGTCACGCAAATAGGCTACAACAACATCTTCATTCCAAATATTAAGACGTATCATTGTAACCTCTACTGGAATAAGCGTCCTGTCATGAGGATGATGTGTTACAAATTCAGTGCGAAAATAACTATCTTCGAAAGCACGATTTAAAGCTTCTTGAATAGCTTGCAAAGAACTTGAACCATCTTTTTGGAATCTTGGGATAATTTTTCTAAAGTTGTCTTTAAAGTCCTTAGCACTATCAAAGCCATATAGGCGAGCGCACTCTAAATTTGTATCTCGCAAACTAAAACTGCTATCCCATAAAACTATTGCCATTGGAGCTGCATCAAGCATGGCTCTGGTACTTTCTTGCGTTTTGGAAAATTCTTGAATGCGACTACTTAAATATGTAAGATCCTGAGTATATCCAAGCAAAAATTGTTTATTTTCATAAGTTATGCGAGACAATGTCACTTCACAAGGAAATATTTTACCTTTAGCATCACTGTGTAGCCATTTGAATTTATAAAAACCTTGTTTAAAAGCCTTTTGAAGATATTCTAACATCAATTCTTTAGAATCTCTTCCTATTTGCTCAGGTGGGGAAAAAGTTAAAAACTTATTTTTAAATTCATCTTTATCCTTTATACCAAAAACACTTGCTGCCTCAAAACTACAATCAATAAGTTCTAAGTCACTAGACCAAATATGCATGATTAAAGGCAAGGACTCATTTTTATCACCGATTAACTTTGTCTCAGGTCTATAAAGAAATTTTTTATCAATGGGATCGTTGATAACATGTTCAAGATGTGATGTTATTTCACCAAATCTGGTTGGTGCTTGAGCAGGCTTAACCTTGTCCTGATTTGCTAAAAAGTAACAATTTATATAATATGTTTCTGTATCAGATGTAGAGATAATCAGTAATTGAGCAGATATTGGCTTACCGGTCAAACTTTTCAGCATCCATGGATATTGATGCGAACCATCTTCCATAGCTATTTTCATAAATTCATGTAATGTTTTAGCTGAGTGTAAGCCACCGGGCTGATATTCCGGCATTATATCTGTAGCACTTAATGTACCTATTTTAGCAAGCAATATAGGATCTGCCCTGTCAAAGTCTATATAATTAGCAAAGGCAGTATTAAAATACATGCTTTCAAGATTGTCATTAAAGCAAATCATTGGAAGAGGCATAGTATCAAGTATACTAGGTGCAACAGTTTTTGGAAGCGATTTTAATAATGTATAGTCTGCATGCATAGGTAATCCTTTTATCTCAACATTAATGTAGTTACAGTCAAAAACTGCTAATTAAAGACCATACTGTCTTATAAGTATGTATATACGTCAATCAACTATCATATAACATGCTTTATAAATATTTGTTTTGAGAATAGAAGTCAATAGAGAGCTTAATCTTTTTTTAAATTTACAACTTCTTGAGGTAAAACATGTAGTATTTTTATTAACAGAACTTTACTTAGCAACTGGGATTAGATATTTATTTAGCATTGCCAAAAGGTCATCAACGTTAAGCGGTTTACCAAGATGATTATTTAATCCAGCATCAAGACACTTTTGAACATCTTCCTTAAAAACATTAGCAGTTAATGCAATTATAGGTAATGATTGAAAAAAAGGATCAGTTAATGAACGAATATAACGAGTTGCTTCATAGCCATCACACCTTGGCATATGAATATCCATAAGTACAATATCATACTCTACGTTTTTACTCTGAATTTTTTCACAAGCAACAATGCCATCTTCAGCACAGTCTATTTCAATGCCTGTATACTGTAAAATAGTAATTGCAATTTCCCGATTTATCTCCACATCTTCTACAAGTAGCATTTTGTAGCCAACAAAGCGATTAGTATAATCAATGTCACAAGTTGCACATTGCGCCTCATTATTTTTAATATGCCCAAGACAAGTATTAATGCAATCAACCAAATGCGAGGGGAAGATAGGTTTAGACAGCGTGCCTGAAAGTTTGGATGCTTGTTCACACGTTAAAGCACCTTGATCTGTGTTAGGAATAGTACCTATTATGGCGGGTAATGGCACTATGCGAGCAACTTCTTCCATAAGATGACAGGCAGTTGTATCATGAAGATTGTTGTCTACAAAGAAAATATGATATGGATTATTTTTTTGACTACCTACTAGACGTAAGACCTCCTCACCGCTCGCTGCTCCATCACAGTGCATATCAAGTTTGCTGATCATATTACGCAAAGCCTCACGCTCGCTACTAACAGAATCAACAACAAGAACACGAACTTGCGAATCTTGACTATGTAAACATTTACTATCTAAAAGCTTACCCTTTTCTACCTCAATTGAGAAAGAAAAGGTCGTTCCGTAGCCTACTTTGGATGTAATAATAATATTTCCACCAAGTAAATTAACAATGCGTTGAGAAATTACAAGACCAAGACCTGTGCCTCCAAATTTGCGAGTAATAGAACTATCAGCTTGAGTAAAAGGTTGAAACATTTTGCCTATTTGAATATCATCCATACCTATACCTGTATCAGACACACTTACCTCTAAAAGACAATTATTATCTGAGGTTTCCACACAAGAGATATTTAATGTAATATCACCATTTTCAGGAGTAAATTTTACTGCATTGGAAAGAAAGTTTGTAATAACTTGAGCTAAACGCTGTTCGTCGGAAATAATATTCCAAGAAATAGGAGTATCAATATTTACAATAAAATTTTGCCTTTTAGTTTCCACTGTAAAATTAACTACATTGACAACTCGCATCAGCATTTTTTCAAGTTCAAACTCAGTATAAGACAATTCAAATTTATTGGCTTCAATTTTAGACATATCTAAAATATCGTTTATAACCCCTAGCAAATGCACAGAAGCTTCGCTAATTCGGTCAAAACAATAATTTTTCCTCTCCATTGAAGTGGCTTCAACACCAATGGACGTCATACCGATTATAGCATTCATTGGAGTGCGAATTTCATGGCTCATATTCGCCAAAAAATTCGACTTAGCTAAGCTTGCTTGTTCAGCTTCTTCTTTAGTTTGAATAATATCAGACATATCATAAAAGGCTGCCATAACACCCATGTTAACAGTAGCATCTTGTAAAGGTGAGAAGTTGACTGAATAGTGAATAGTTTCACCTTGTCTTTGCACACTTTTATTAAAGTTTATATCCACACCATTCTTCAAAGATTGCACCAAAAGAGCAATGATTTCATCGTCATTGGCGGCACCCAAGAAAAGTTCAAAAATTTCAGTGAAATCTTTGCCCTCAAGTGTGGCAGCATGACGGACATTTAATATTTTTAAAAATGATTTTGTACAGTAGACAAGCTTACCATCTCTATCAAAAATGATCACAATTTCATGAGCATATTCTAATAAAAGCTGTAAGTACTTTTCCTGCTTATCTTTATCTGCAAGAATTGATGCGGTAACTTTTCTTTTGGCTTCATTATCAAGACTAGCTCTTTCAAGCATCCCTTTATAAGTTATAATCTGTCGTTGTAAGCGTTTATTTTCTTTACGTAAAAGTTCGAGTTCATCTTTCATGATTATTCATAATCCAAATTAATTATTTTCAAAAATACATATTACAAAAGAAAAATTATGAAATCTGTTTTGCGATTGTCCAGATGGTACATATGTGGGGCAAATTTCACCTCTAGCATAAACAAGGTGATACGGAAAATCATTACCTAAGACTTCTATGGTTTTTTGAGCCTCAGCTAAAGCATTACTGCCAAGAATTAAAGATCGCCCAACGCAATTTACTATAAATACAGAATTTATGGTATTTTTCTGTTCAATAACTTTTTCCAGTAACAAAGTTGCTGACTGCAAAATACCTTCCGGACTTTGTAAAGCTAAATGCAATTGTCCCCCAACAGGCATTTCGCCACCAAAAATCACACTATGTTCTTGAGTTACCCCTAGCAACTCACGAGCTACCATTGGGCTACCATCATTATAGTCTACCAAAAAAGGTATCACAGCTCCTGCCTCTTCCCAAGCCTCTACTGTAAGACCAAGACTATGTATATAGTCAAGCACAGGCATATCATTGACATAGTGTACAATATTTTCATCAGAAGCGGTAATGTAGCTTTTCTTATTTTGAATACTATCGGGAAGCAGGGATGCAAAAAAGAATTTAGGTCTTACTGAACCTGTTATACCTAGTAAAACCAAGCTATTTTTAGTTGATATACCATTATACAAAATATAAGAATCCTGAGAATGACTGGTGTGGTCGCAAGCTAAAGCGCCAAATAAAGGCACATTATTTGATATTTGTGCAAGGTGAGTAGTTATATCTTGACCTAAAACTTCCTGCACAAAAGGTGCATAGGTAAACATCATTGTCATCGGCGTTGCTAATTTTTCTTGTAATTGAGCATATGCATTATCCAAGACCTGTTTATAATCATCATTATGAACATTTTGGATAAATAAAGGCTCTGATAAAACAGTAGCAAATCGCAAACTATCACTAACAAGGATAACAAAAGTTAAGAGACTAATATCAGCTTGACCATTAACGCAAGAGGCAATACTTGTCATGACAAAGCTTGCAAAACACCACTAGCAATAGCATCAGCATGAGTTGTTACAATACCGACAGCATTTTTTTCTTTTACTTGCTCTAATATATCTGAAGGCAAGCAGTTGAATATTTCTTCAACTGCCATTTTAGCATCATCAATTTCATAAGTATGAGCTACATACACCTGCATAAATCATCCTTAACGCATCTATAGCATCCTTAACGCATCTATAGCATCCTAAAATATATTATCTTTTTGCTACCGCAAAAAAAAAGAAACATTAAGACTTAAGACTTTTTATAAACATTTTGTTGTTTCCACACACGTCCAATGTATGTGTTTACTTACATAAGTCAAGAAATAAAGCAATGGTTCAACAATATTTTCTTAAAAATATTTATACTAGCATTCTGTATTTGCAAATAAAATTAACGGCCAAACCATTCAACCACTTTATCAGAGGCTTTAGCTTTAACCTCATCATCGATATAGTTTGATACCATGATAACAGCAGTAGCTAGGGCGGCAATGTCGTCTGAAAATCCTACAATGGGAGTAATGTCAGGAATAAGGTCAATAGGGCTAATAAAGTAGCCAAGTGCTCCATATATTATAGCTTTACTTTTGGTGGATATACTTGGATTGTCCAAAGCGTAGTAGAGTTGTAATGATTTTTCAACTCCATCTCGTCCAACTTTTTTGGCAAATTGTTTTATCTTATCCCAAAATCCATCTTCACTATATTTTTCTTCATATCCTGTAGTATCAGGTGTATTATTTTGTTCCATTTTCACTTCCCTAAATTAAGATTTAAAATTTTAAAAGACAACTTCATTGCGTTTTCAAAAAAGCATTGATCAGTGCATTTCACAATGAATGATATTAAAATAATCACTATTTACATATTTGGCAATTTAAATATTTAAAAAAAATTTATACTGTTGATATTTTAAGTATTTTTACTTTTTTTTGTAAGAGAAAGCTACTTAGATTATTTACCTGATTACAAAAATATTTAATCGCCATTTTCCTAATTATTTGTTTTTAAAATATGTAAAATAATATTTATATGTCTATAGATAGACTTTTTTCTTAAAATGAGTATATTTCTATTTACACAATTTGATAATAATGATAACGGTTACTGAAATGGAGGAAAATTGTGAGTCAAATTAGAATGACAAAACAGCGAGCTATTATTTTAGAAGAGCTACGTAAATTAAAAACTCATCCAACAGCGGATGAATTGTATGGTATTGTTCGTGAAATTTTACCACGAATTAGCCTTGGTACTGTATATAGGAATTTAGATTTTTTAGCCGAAACAGGTGAGATTTTAAAACTTGAATCTGCCGGAAACATCAAGCGTTTTGATGGTGATACTTCTTGGCATCAACATGTAAGATGCCTTTACTGTGGACGAGTTGGAGATGTTGCTCAAGCTCTAACTGTGCCTTGCGTTCATAATGTAAATGTAGAAGGTTTTAAAATTACTGCTGCACGTATTGAATATGATGGAATATGTCAAGAATGTGCATATAAAGAGCCAAAACTTAATTAAATTACCTTCATCAAAATCTAAAGGTTCTGCATATGATAATATGATATTTATGCAGAACCTTTTTTATTATCAGAATTAAAGAGGTATTGATTAAATCATTTCCTCAGGAGAAGCTGAAGGTTTTTATTCACAAAATTTTTATCATGCAGATTAATTACTCATCGTTCATGTCGTTAACATCTTTCGAACTAATACTAAGTATAGCCCAAGTTTTTTTTCCTGCATATTCATGCGGTTTAGCAATAGCAGTGAACACTGTTAAGGGTTTAATAAATTCATCATTTTCATACAAAATCCCCTTAATTTTAACATTGCCATCAGCTAATTTTTTAGCAGTAATAATTTTCAATTCTGCCGGCATACCTTGATCAGAATGCCCTAAAGTATATTTTTCCCCATCAAATTTGTAACCTTCAACTGAACTAAGCTTTTTAATGTCATAATCAAATAATTTTTTAATGGTTTCCTTTACATGTTTACCATCAATATAAAGCACTTGACTGCCATCATCTTCAATAGTTTTCTTATTGTCGTTGTAGTTATGAATTATAACAAAATTGATTAACTTATCACGATTTTCTTTTTTCATTAATTCAACAGTAGTAAAGTTGAATAAATTTTCATTACTACTAAAAATATACATCAATTCTTCCATTTGCTTTACTGCTTCAGGAGAAAAATCATCAGCCTTGGCAGTGGGTGAATGTAGAAGAATACATAGTGTCAAAAGAGCGACAAAAACAGCAGATGATAGTTTCTTCATATACGATCCTTTTTGAATGTGATTACAATTTGTTAAATTTTCAAGAATTACTGCTAAGCATTTGAAAAAGCCTACACTATAAACACGATTTAAAAAAATATCGTATCTTTAAGTTTTGTTCAAGTATAAATTCTAAATTTTTTTAGGGAAGCAATAGTGCAGTCATTTCTCAAAAAAATAAATCACATTTTCCTTAAGTTTTACAAACCACAACCGATATTATAAACATTACAAGTCTAATCAATAATATTTTTTAGCCCTAAAATCTTAATGTGTTTGTAAATTTGAATTTCTACTATTTTCTTCTGAGACTTGTCACAAGAATTTTGCACGAATTTTGCATATTTTTTATAATGTCTCATGCTATTCAATACACAAAAGCAATTAGGCAAAATTTTCCATAATGAGGGTAGTTTTATGTCAAATACCATATCAGGCGGCATATCTTTTTCAGGCATAGGCAGTGGTACTGACTTCAATGAAGTTGTAGAGCAACTTAAAGAAATTGAGTCCGTACGTTTATACGGACTAGAAGACTCTCGAGATGTCGCTACAGAATCTTATGAAGCATATCAAGAACTTATCGATGTGGTAACAGAAGCTAAAGAGGCACTGGAAAATTTAAACAGTCCTTCTAAGTTTTTAACAAAAATTGCCTCTACCAGTGATGAAACTATACTTGGCGTAAAAGCTGATGCAAATGCTGTTGATGGGACGCATAAAGTTGAAGTCACACAATTGGCAAGTAATTCCATTTGGGCCTATAAAGGCAATTATGCCAGCAAGGATACTGTCATTAACAGTGGTCCGGATGCAAAATCTTTTACATATACCTATATGGGTGAAGAGCGCACTCTTAGCGTACCAGCCGGCACAACCTTAGAAGGTTTCGCCAATATGCTTAACCAAGACAGATCTAATCCCGGCATAAAAATGAGCCTTCTAAAAACCAGTGATGGATATACTTTTCAGATTATTGGTACTGACTCAGGAAAGGAAGCTACTTTAGATATTGAACCTTCTGAACTTATGGGTCTTAGTGGAGCAGGAGGAGTTTGGCAATCGGCAAATGCAGTTGACTTAGATAAGGCCTTTAATGACGGTCAAGCAGCTAACCTTAATAGCTATGTTTATACCATTACTCCAAGGACGGGAGCTAGTTTTCAAACAGCTGCTCTTTCAGGCGATGCAACGCAAAAAGAAATTGCGGCTGCTATTAATACTGCAGCAATAGCGAATGGACGTGCTGACATCGTTGCCTCCTTGGGGGCAGAAGATAAAAGTATTTCCATTACAAATATTTCGGAACTCACTGCCACCGCCACTCAACCTGATGGAACTGTATTACCTGATGAAACCCATAAAGCGTATACCGAATCTACTATTTCCTTAATGGGCGATCTTAAGAGTAGCACAATAGTTGGTCCAAAAACTTACACATTTAAAGACGCCGATAACAATAATGTTTCAGTTACACTTGATAAATCTCACACTCAAGAAGATATTTTAAACGCCCTTAAAGACAAAGGGCATAATTGGTCTTCTGAAACAGTTGGCAACTATACTGAAGTAACTGTAGAAGGTCTCTCGCTTACTGAGCCAAATGTCTTGGCACCGCTTGCAGCTACAGATATATCCGTAACTGCTGCCTCCGTTTCACAAGGTTTTCAAGTAGCAACAGCTGAGCTTAATAGCACAATTGCCGGGCCTAAGAGCTATACCTTTGAAGATTCTCAAGGCAATCCTTTTACTGTGGACATGACCGATGAGCACACAGCCAAGGGGGTTTTAGACAAACTTTATGACCTTGGTTATACAGTTAACAGTGTATCAGGTGTAACCGGAATAGACATAACTGTTAATGGAGTTTCTGATTTAAGCGCATTAACTGATGTCTTACCATCTGCAACGACACCTAGCACATCTACTAGCTTTGAGCTTGATGTGGCCGGAAGTTCAACAGTTATTTCCGGTCCTGCTACTTACACCTTTACCGATGTCGATGGTACTGATTTTGATGTTGTCCTTGACACAAATCATACTCAACAGGATATATTAGATAAACTTAGAGATGTGCATGGAAAAACTTTTACCACTAGTCCGGGCAACCCCGGACGTAC
>CAYJDL010000020.1:0-16754 GCA_964368885.1 uncultured Desulfovibrionaceae bacterium
ACTTATTCACATTTTATCTCAAGGATGCACTCTTTTGCCAGCTGATATTATCGCAACCGGTACGCCTTCCGGTGTGGGGATGAGCTTTAAACCATCGAAATTTTTAAGAACGGGTGATGTGATGGAACTTGAAATTGAAGGGATAGGAATTTTGCGCAATACCATTGGAAATGCTGATTAATTCTTTGTCTTAACTTTTTTCTAGGGAAATCTTTTTGTGAACAAAACGGTTTCCCGTCCTCAAGATAATTGACCTTTCAAATACCTTTTAAGATCCTTGTTTCATATATATTTTCTTTTAAAACTTGTTTTTATGTACTTAAATAAAATACAAATATTAGTTTGAATTTTGGTGCGTTTTGCTTGTAGGAAAATTTTTTTTACTTTTTTTTGAAAAAGAACTTGACTTTCGTTGTCAAAATAAAATATAGGTATTTTCAGTGATGGGGAATTTCCTATTTCTAAAAATTTGAACAAAGGATGAATGTATGAAAAAAATTTGTACGTTATTATTAACAGCAGGAATGCTCCTTGGTGTGGCCAGTGGTGCTTCTGCCATTGACTTTAAAGCCAAGGGTGAATGGATTTTCGGCTTTGGTTTGGTAGATTCCAACTTTCAAGATAATGGAGATGCTGGTGGACAGGATTTATTTAATGCTCAACAACGTGTGCGTTTACAAATAGACGCAGTTGCGTCCGAAGCTCTTTCAGCTACCGTATTTTTTGAAATTGGTGACCAAGTATGGGGTAACCAAGAGAACGGTGCTGCTCTTGGAACAGATGGTGTTCAGGTAAAAGTAAGATATGCCTATCTTGATTGGTATGTGCCTAATACAAACCTTTCTTTCCGTATGGGTTTACAAGGCGTTGCTAACCCAAGCGTAGCTGGCGGTGCTGCTATTTTAGATGATGATATGGCCGGTATTGTAGCTAACTATAAGATTAACGATATGGCTAGTTTAACCTTCGCATGGCTTCGTCTTTATAACGATAACTATGATTCCGATAACTATAATGACCAGATTGCTTTAGATCCCTTTGACACGACTCGTAATCGTAATAGCTACTTAGATAACCTTGATGTGTTCATGCTTTCTTTGCCTCTTCAAGGTGAGAATTGGTCCGTTAACCCATGGGTTGCTCTTGGCTTTGTGGGTGATAACGTATCAGCAGGTGAACTTGGCGATGATTATACCGAAGGTGGGATTGTAGTGAACGGTCTTACACCTTATTTTGGCGGTGAGCGTGCAGCCGTTGAAGCTAGTATGTCTGGGCGTGGCAACACCCTTCGAGGTTGGAATCCTGATGACGATGCTTATAGCACCATTTGGTTTGCTGGTCTTCCTATGTCTTTCCAACATGAGGCATGGAATTTTGAGCTAGACATTAACTACGGTTATGTGCAATACAGCGGAACTTATGATGCTGAAGATTTTAGACGTGGTGGGTTTGAACGTGTCAACAATAGTCGTTCCGGTTGGCTCATTAAGGGGTTAGCTGAATATCAAATGGATTGGGGTACTCCCGGTATCTTTGCTTGGTACGGTTCAGGTGATGATGATGACGTGAAAAACGGTTCTGAAATGATGCCATATCTTAGCCCAGCCGGTAACTTCACTTCCTTCTTAGGTGATGGTGAACTTGCTTGGCAACCCGGTAGTGGTCAGGGACTTATGTTAAATTACTCCGGTACTTGGGGTATTGGTCTACAAATTAAAGACCTTTCCTTCATAGAAGATTTATCCCATATCATTCGTATCGCCTATTGGGGTGGTACTAACAGTTCCAGCATGGCTAATTATATTGAAACACCTTATGTAGATGGTGGTTTCTATTTAACTACCTCTGACTATTTGGTGGAAGTAAACTTTGATACAACCTATCAAATTTATGAAAACCTTGCTGCCCATATCCAATTGGGATATATCTTTAACGGTATTGACCATGATAATTATAAAAATCCCGTTGGTGGAAAACGTCTTAATGATGCAAGAGATGGTTACAAAGCCACTCTTTCTTTCCAATATAGCTTCTAACCTTTTTACCTAGTTTATATATCCTACCTGTAGCCCCGTACTCATTGGGAGTGCGGGGTTTTTTTATGGTAAAGTTTCACTAAGGAAACACTGATTATTTCATTGCTGCTTATAAAATTTTTAAATTTATGAAACAAAAGATTTTTTCGTATGTGGCTATTACCTTAGCTCAGCACGGAAATCTAATTTAAGAAAGTTCTGGTTTTAAATGTAAATTTTAAGATGGATGCGTTGCTGTCGATTTGCGTAAGACTCGAAGACTCGTCTAACGCAAACGGCTTCGCCGCCCTTTGGGTCGCTGCCACGAAAAAACGCTTTTAATTTCGTTGTTTAAAAAAAATCGGAGCGTTTTTTCTCGCAATGACTTTGCGTTCCACCGTAAGTCACTGCGAGGAAATGCCGCACTAATATCTTATTAAAAAAAAAGATAATGCGCGGCATGACGTGGCAGTCCATGCCTTTAAAAGTAGCATTAAACAATGAATAATTATACACCTAAAGATAGACTTGCTGACTAAAGGCAATAGCCACATTTTCGTAAGAAAAAACGCTTCTTACATTATTTTCTTTGCAAAGATAATTTTTCGATTATAATATCAGCGACTTTAGTAGTGTATTGAGCACTGTCAAGACCGTCTTTTTCCTGATGTTCCAATAAAAGCTCAGGTGCATTCATAAGTTCTTTTTGAGGCTTAATGCCATATTGATCAGAAAAAGTATCAGTAAAATACATTTCTTGGAAGCCGGAAAATTTGATGCTATGAGCCGTGGCATCTAAAATTGCTTTTTGCCCTTGCTCAATGAGTTTAAGCTCTAAGGCTCGGCGTAAACCGGCAAGACATTCTCCGCCTTGGGTGCAGGCAATATGACCATTTCTATTGGCTAAAAGCATGGCATCTATAATTTGTTGTTCGGTGACTTGCAAGACTTGAAATGCATTTTCGCCACCATTTTCAATATAGTCTTCCACAAGTTTTTTTACACGTGGAAAAGATACAGGATTGCCAATCATAGCCGCTTGGGCAACGCTTGACTTAACTGTTACTGGTTCCCAAATGCGACTTTCGGCATCTGCGGAATAATATTTATAAACCGGATCAGCATGATGCGATTGCACTCCAAAAATTCTTGGCAAAGATTTAATAATATCTAGTCTATATAGTTTTAAAAAGCCTGACATTATAGCAGTAATGTTTCCGGCGTTTCCAATGGGTACAAAAAGACAAAGTCCTTCAACATTCCAATCATACCATTGGGCAACTTCATAGGCATAGGACTCTTGTCCTAAAATGCGCCAAGAGTTTTTAGAATTGAGTAAAGCCACACGGCAATTTTCCGCTAACTCTTCAACTACTTTCATGCAGTCATCAAAAACACCCGGCATTTCAAGTACTAGAGCACCACTACCCAACGGTTGAGAAAGTTGTTGTGGTGTGACTTTTCCATAGGGTAAAAGAACAACGCTTTTTATGGCTCCTCCGACATATGCGGCATATTGAGCGGCAGCGGCTGAGGTATCTCCGGTTGAAGCGCAAACTGTTAGCACTTCCTCCCAATTGTTTTTGCGTACCAAAGCTTGCAAATAACTAAATGCGCAAGCCATACCTCTATCTTTAAAGGAAGCACTTGGATTTTGCCCATCGTTTTTGTAGGCAAAATCAATTCCAATATGTTTTTGTAAAGCCATGGAAGCATCTATAATTGGGGTATGTCCCTCACCTAAATAAACAATATCCTCAGCATCCATAACCGGTGCCATTAATTCGTAATAGCGGAAAATTCGTCTTAATGCTGTATGGTTAGTATTAGTACGAGCATTAAAAAGATCTCTCCAATATTGACCGCTATGCTTTTTAAGTTCGGGAAAGCTTTTATCTTCTAAAAGAAAAACTCCACCACATTTAGGGCAAGTATATAATAGCTCTTCGCTACCATAGTGAGCATTACAGCCAAGACAAATATATTCTAAATTACCTTTATAAGTTGGAAAGTTTTGCATATTTATTCTCCTTTACTAAGCATTTTTTTTCCATGATTTTTCTGTGCCGCTAAGTAAACGCTGAATATTGGCAAGATGTTTCCAAATTACTAAAAGCATAATTCCTAGAGCAAGGGGTAAAAATTCAAAATTACCGCTTATTAGCATAAATATAGGTAAGCAGACAACTAAGGCAAGTGAACCTAAGGACACATAACCACTATATTTTATGCAGGCAAGACAGACGATTACAGCAGCAAGCAAGGATAGGGGAGTTATAGCAAGAAAAACTCCGATGGTGGTGGCAACAGCCTTACCGCCTTTAAAAAATAAAAAACAAGAAAATACATGCCCAAAAATTGTAGCGGCGGCAATACATTGAATAAAAAAGCTATCATTACTAAATATTGTGGCTAATAATACAGGCATAAAACCTTTTAAAATATCGCATACAAGAGTGTATGCACCATATTTTTTACCACAAAGTCTAGCTACATTGGTAGAACCAACATTGTGAGAACCGTCGGTTCGAGGGTCAATATCACAAGAAAGTTTAGCAATAATTAACCCACAAGGAATAGACCCTATAACATAGCTAAGTATAATTAAAATAATTTGCATACTTACCTCACATTTCTAAAGTTTCTAATATGGTGATTTCATTATACAAAGCATTAACTTTTCCAATGCGTACTTGAACCTCTTGACCGGGGAAGGTGCGCTCGCCAAAAAGATGACGTTTTCCTCGTACAATAAGCTGTACAGCAGGAATTGAGACGGTGGCAAAATTATCATTTTCTTCTGTAACTATTGCATCCCAAAATTTCTTATCACCTTCTTGACGCATATATTGCAGACGCCAATATCGAGGACGAAAACGTTGAGCTTGTCCGGCTGCATCACTGTAAATATGAATTAAAGGTAAAAGTTTTTCCAAATGTTCTTTGGACCAACGTATAGAATTTTCAGTCAAAAAGTGCAATACCTGTGCTTCATTGATTAGATCAGCATAACGTCGTAAGGGCGAAGTTATAGGTGCATAGGCATTTACTGCAAGCCCAGCGTGTGGTTTTGGAGTCAATTCAAGAATTGAAGGGGTAAGCGATTTAATAATACGAGATATATCATGGGCTTTTGTCCAAATTCCGGCATATTCCTTAGGTAAGGCTACATCTTGCGTGCGATATAATAAAGGAATGTCACGTTCCTTAGCCCAAGACGCCATGGCTGTACTTGCCAAGACCATCATTTCTGAAACCAATAATTGAGACTTAGGGCTAGGTGGGAGATCTTCAATATTTACATGAATATCAGAGTGTTGACCTTCAAGAGTAATTTTATTTTCAAACCTTTCCATAACAACAGCGCCGTTTGCAATGCGTCTTTTTTGGCGCAATACAGCTAATTCTGAGGCAAGGAAAATTTTCTCTCTATAAGGACTTGCGGTGTTTTCACCATTATTTTCAAGTATATTTTCGCAATCTTCATATACAAGGTTGGCTGCAAGTTTTACCCACTGTACAGTTGGCGTACAATTTATGATGTCTCCTTCACTGCTAACTTCAATGCGCACGCAAAGACTTGGGCGTACCTTGTGAGCAATTAAAGAACATCAGTTCCCAATATTTCCGGCATCATGTGATAAGTTGCTTCAGGTAAGTAAATGCTTGTAGATCGATGTAAAATATTTTTGTCAAAGGCAGTGCCAAATGGCCATAATAAGGCTGGACAGGCTAAGGCTAGTTGAACAATATAATTGCCTTGAGCGTCTTTATCAATGTAAAAAGCATCATCTATATCCTTAGTGGTTGCACTGTCGATGCTTATAAAGGGTAAAAACTGAGTTATTTGTCCATTATTAACGCTATCAACTATAATATCAATATCATGATTATACTCTTTAGACCAGTCATCGCCAGGAGCATAACCGGCTCGATCTAGCCAAAAATTATGATGAGGCGCAACAAGTCCCCAAGCTGTGGCTAAGTGTAAAGCCATATGCTGAATGTAAGGTAAACCCTTTACAAGGCTACGCCAAATGACTTCGTGTTCACTTCCTTCAGGGTCAGCAATGCGTGAAAGTAAAATATTTTTTAAGATTTCAGCTATGTCTTGGCGAGGCCAAAGATTAGAATTATCTTCACTGGGAAGAGGGATTTTCTTGTTCCAAACATCCCATAAGATACGGAAAAAGTTGGCACCTTCACATATTAAACGTTCTCGTTGTTGCTGTGCTTGTTGTTCTGCTAAACGCATTTGCACAGTTTCATTTGAAAAAACTTCAAAATGCGTGCTTTGAAAGCGAAAATGGCTTTTACATTGCAAAAGTGCATGACCGTAAGCTGCTATAGTATCTATACTAGGGTCTTGTTCAAAAAGTTCTGCAAACCATTGAGCAGTAGCTTTTTCAACTTCACCTTGCGCAAGTTCCCAAACATCTATAATACTAATATTTTCAAATATTTTCTTTCGTTCAAGTCTGTGCGTTTCAAGAATTTGAACATTTTTTTCTTTGCTTAAAGTATCAGTAACAATTGGACCGGACCAAGGGAGAAGTCTATTAATACTTAAACGTGTTTCACGCCTATTTGGTAGAAAAACACGTAATTTTCCCCCTTGTTCTTCAGTAACAAGAGCAATTTGAGGAACATTGGCTTCTATAAATTCTACAATACAACCAGGACCTGGGTAAGTGACTATGGACACAATTGACAACCTTCAATTAGGTAGCCACAATAAAGTGATTACCTAGCTTATTTTTAGTGTTTCCTTAACTATTATCCTTGACCGTATAACCTATGAAGTACCCATTAGGCAAGACAAAGTAAGCCTGTCAAAACGATTTTTACAAAAAGTTTTAAAGTTGGGAAGGGGTTTTTTATGACTTAAAAAAAACATTGTTATTTTTTGCAATTCAGTCTATAGTGATAATATGAATTTTTATGAATACAAAGTCTATCTCTTATTGATAGTGACATTGAATTGTGATTTCAGCTTGCTATGAGTGACAAGAAATTGTCGGCATTATTTTTGCACTGGGCTTGTAGATTGTAATTTTATAACTGCATGGCAAGTAATCAATAAGAGCTATTGCTTAAATTATGAAACATCTAGCTATTTTTTCCCGTTAAGAGTTTGTCAAAATAAACATAAAATATGATGAATATTTTTATATGTTTTTGTATTGAAAAAAATGAGATTAGATAATGTTTTTAGTAGCACTCTAATGTTAATGATTTCTTTTGCTATTAGTTATTTGCGTTGAATTTTCTGTGTTAAGAGTCACTTGCCATTATACTTATTAAAGGGTACATAGAGTAAAGCATGTCAACACGTCGTATACTTTTTCTTGCACCGGCTCACGCCGTAACACGAATTTTTCCAGATCTACGTGATGCGGGTTATGAGATTGGTATTGCCGAAAATCTTCAGGGAGCTTCAGTTTTTATACGAAAGTCAGGACCGGGAATTATTTTTTCTCGCCCAACCCTTCCGGGTTTTAAAGTTGAAGATTTATTGAGCGTTGGACAAGAAGATCCGGCTTTTCCTCCTGTTATAATCATTACGGATAAAGGTAATGCAGACGAAGCTAGGCGATTTATGGAGCTTGGGGCTTCTGATTATTGGCTAGAACCGCTTAATCTTGATAAAAATTATCGCTGTAGCTCGTAATGGTAAAGTAAAAAACGCTGCTCCTCCAAACTCAACCTTGGGTGGTCTAAAGGCAAGTTATGCAGCAGGACCTAATATTGTAGGTGAACATCCGGCTGTTGCAAGGGTTATGGCTCTTGCAAAGCAAGTGGCACCATCTAAGGCAACCGTGCTAATTAATGGTGAATCAGGAACAGGTAAAGAACTTTTTGCTAGAGCTTTACACGCTTGGAGCAATCGTTCGTCTGGACCTTTTGTTGCAGTAAACTGCGCAGCATTGCCGGAACATCTTCTTGAAAGCGAACTTTTTGGACATGAAAAGGGAGCTTTTACTGGCGCAATTGCAAGAAAACCGGGCAAATTTGAATTAGCTTCCGGCGGTACAATTTTATTGGATGAAATTTCTGAAATGGATTTAGCTTTACAAGCAAAACTGTTGCGAGTTTTGCAAGAAGGCGAAGTCGATAGGGTAGGGGGAACAGATACCTTGCAGGTTGATGTAAGGGTGCTGGCTACTACCAACCGCAATCTTGAGGATTGGGTGAAAGAAGGCAAATTCCGACAAGATTTGTTTTTCCGCTTAAATGTTATCCCATTGCGTCTGCCATCCTTACGAGAAAGAGAACAGGATGTTTTAACCCTTGCCAAATTCTTCATGCAAACTTATAATAAGGAATATGGGCTGTCAGCAAGTTCCCTTTCTAGTGAAGCAATTGCTTGGTTAACCACTTATGACTTTCCCGGTAATGTGCGTGAGCTACAGAATCTTATGGAAAGAGCAGTTTTATTGGCTAATGGTCGTCCCATTGAACCGGGTCATTTTTTATTAGATCCTGATACATGGCCAATTTTTCTTGATGATGGTGCTAAAGACCTTAGCGGAACAGAAAAAGTAAAAAATTCTGATATTATCGCAGAAAATTCTGAAAATACTGCCAATGCTGCGACTAAGCCAAATAATTCAGGCTTTTTCGACGGTGCTGTTATTCCATTACACGAAATGGAAAGAATTATGATTATTAAAGGGCTTGAAGTAACTTCAGGTAATCGCACTCAAGCTGCGGATTTATTGGGTATTTCGGTGCGAACCTTGCGTAATAAGCTTAATGAATATCGAGCTATGGGTATTGAAATAGAATAATTATTTGGAGACAATATGTTAGATGCCATTCGGAGAAATTCTCAATCATGGATTGTTAAAGTAGGTTTTGGAATTATCATCTTAGTTTTTGTTTTTTGGGGACTTGGATCCGTACAAGGCTTGAATAGTACCATAAATCTAGCAACGGTAAATGGAGAAGTGATTTCCACTATTGACTTTGAAAATAGCTTGCAGAAAATGCAAGAGTCTGTGCGTGCGAGAAATCCACAAATTACTGCGGAACAAATGCGACAAATGCAATTGCCTCAACAAGTTCTGACAGGGTTAATTGTACAAACCTTGCTTGAAGAAGAAATTGCACGTCTGCGCATGAGTGTGCCGCCTCAGGCTTTGCGTGAGGCTATAATCAAAATGCCTGAATTTTTAGATGCTGATGGTGCTTTTGATGCAGTAAATTATAAGCGTTTTGTAGATGCTCAATTTCAAGGTGCAGCTAATTTTGAAGCTATAATGCGTGAAGAACTATTAAAGGCAAAATTACGCCATGAAATGGTTTTAACTGCTAAACCCTATGCGGCAGAGATAGCTGCTTTTTTTGATTATACTTTTGAAAATCGTGATGTTGAATATATATTTTTTCCGGCATCTGAGGCTGTGGACAAGGTAGGAGAGCCTGCTAGTGACACTGTAAAAGCCTATTATGAAAGCAACCAAAATGTTTTTACCCTTCCGGCTAGAAGTGACATAGAGTATGTTGAGGTTTCTGCCTTAGCCCTTGGAAATCCCGACGCTATCAGCACAGAAGACGTTAGTACATACTATGCTAAAAATAAAGAAGCAAAGTATAGCATACCGGCTCAAGCTAAAGCCAGACATATTGTGTTAACCTTGGAAGATAATGCTTCTGCTGAAGATGTTCAAAAGGCCACGGATACTCTTAAAGGTATTGAACAGCAATTAAAAGATGGTGCAGATTTTGCCAAATTAGCAGAAGAATATTCACAAGACACCAATTCTGCAAAACTTGGCGGTGATCTTGGTTTAGTATCCAAAGGGCAAATGGTTTGCTTTAAAAGACGGTGAACTTTCGGAAATTGTTCGTAGTGAATATGGTTTACATCTAATTAAAATGGAAGAAAGTAAACCTGCTTCAGTTAAAGCTCAGGACGAAGTTGAACAAGAAATTCGAGAAGTACTTGCCAAAGAAGCAGGACTTGTCAAAATTCGTGAAGCTCTTGATAGTCTTATTGAAGCCAATGTGCTTGGAAATGATGTTGCTGTTCATAACCTTAAAGTGCAAACAACTGGCTTGCAATCGCCCTTAGAATTGGAAAAAACATTAAATATTACACCTGAACAGAGTAAACAACTTATAGCTCTGGGAAAGGGCGTTCCTTTGGATACGGCTATGCAAACTACAAAGGATAGTTATATTATTGCAAAAATTATTCAAAAAGATGATGCTAAAGTTCGTCCTTTTGAAGAAGTTAAGGCAGAAATCGTAACATCTTTAAAAGAAAAAGATGCTCTTACTAAGGCTTTGGAAAATGCTGCTACCACTCTTAAGACTTATGCAGACAAAATGCCTGAAGATGTTGATATTAAAGAAGTGTTGAAAGTTAAGCGTGGCCCTCAGCTTGAAGTATTTGGAACCCAAGCAGAGCTTAGTGCAGCGCTTTTTACAGCTGATATAGGTAAGTGGCTACCTGCCGCATATACCGTAAGTATAGATGGAAAGCCGGGTGCTGTTCTTGCACGAGTAAAGGCAATACATAAAGGTGATGAAAATGATTGGAAGCCTTTGGAAACTGTTCTTACAAGTGCCATAACTAGAGAAAAAAGCGAGAAAATGTTTGAATTATTTGTTGATCTTTTAAGGGAGAATGCAGATATTAAAATATTGAATCCGGCCTATTTGGAATCGGCTAACAACCGTTAGTTTGTTCTTTGATTTAATATTTAGTGTTTATTATGTGAAGTTTATGAAAAATGGGAACTTTTGTTTAAAAGGTTCCCATTTTGATTTTATACTACAATGATTTCAATTTATTATGTTTAAAAGGTAAGATTATGTGCGGAATAATAGGTTATACAGGTCATCGTCCGGCAGTGCCCTTAGTGATTGATGGATTGCGTCTTTTAGAATATCGTGGATATGATTCTTCCGGCGTAGCATTTATGCAAGGCAATACTTTGCAATCTGTTAAAGCAAAAGGAAAACTAATTGCACTTGAGGATAAGCTTGCTGATATTGCCAGTAATACCAGTACTGTTGCGGTAGGGCATACACGCTGGGCAACCCATGGGGTTCCGGCAACACGCAATGCACATCCGCATAAGGATAATAGCGGAAAGTTAGCCATGGTTCATAATGGTATTATTGAAAATTATCAAGAGCTTAAGGATGAATTATTAGCTAAGGGTTATGTTTTTAATTCCGAAACTGATACTGAGGTTCTTGTTAATCTTATCGCCGAAGAATTTAAACAATATGATGATTTATTAGAAGCATTTGCTTGTGCTTTGCGTAAAGCTCACGGAGCATATGCTGTTTGCCTTTTTTCAGAAGATGAACCAAACACTCTTTATGCGGCTCGCTTAGCCGCACCTTTAATTTTAGGAATAGGCACAGGTGAGAATTTTGTTGCCTCGGATATTCCGGCATTTTTAAGCTATACACGTCAAGTGGTTTTCTTGGATGATGGTGAAGTTGTTAAGTTAACACCTAAATCTTGGGAAGTGTTGAGTTTAGAAAACTTGCAAAGCCTTGAAAAAAACATTGATCATATTAATTGGGACATGCAATCTGCTCAAAAAGGTGGATACAAGCATTTTATGTTAAAGGAGATTTTTGAACAACCGGCAGTATTGCGAGATGGCATGACCGGACGTTTTGCAAATGATCAAGTATATTTACCTGAGCTTGAAAACCTGCATATCCCTAAGCGTTTATATATTGTAGGATGCGGAACATCTTATAATTCAGGTCTTTGGGCAAAGAGTTTATTAGAAAGCTGGGCTAAAATAGCGGTAAGTGTTGAAATTGCATCAGAGTTTCGTTATGGGGAAGTGCTTTGTGATCCGGATGATATGGTTTTAGTTTTAAGCCAAAGTGGTGAAACAGCCGATACTCTTGCAGCTTTACGAGTTGTAAAAGAAAAGAACATTCCAACCCTTGGTATGTGTAATGTAGTTGGTTCAAGCATTGCCAGAGAAGCGTCAGCTACCATTTATACCCAAGCCGGACCGGAAATTTCCGTTGCCTCCACTAAGGCCATGTGCAGTCAAATGTTGCTTTTAACCCTAATGGCCTTGCATTGGGCTTTGCGTAAAAAATCAATATCGTCAGAAAAATATAATGAGATTGTAAAGGAATTACAAAGCATTCCCAATACCTTGGATAATTCCTTAGCTGATATGCGTTCAACCGCTCAGCATTTATCTCGGGAATATACAAAGTATAATGATTTTTTCTATCTTGGTCGTGGGCATGCTTTTGCTTTAGCTTTAGAAGGTGCTCTAAAGTTAAAAGAGCTTTCCTACATTCATGCAGAAGGTTATGCTTGTGGAGAAATGAAGCACGGGCCAATTGCCCTTATTGCACCTGAATTTCCAACCTTTGCCATAGCTTTTGATGATGTATTATTTCCAAAAGTAAAATCTAATATTGTAGAAGTGCAAGCCCGAAGTGGAAAAGTAATTGCTTTAGTCAACGGAGCTTTAGGACGGTCGGAGTTGCAGGTAGATTTTTTGTGGAATATACCCTATGCCGATGGATTTTTAGCCGCTTTTTACGCTCTTCCGGCTTTACAATTGTTTAGCTATGAAATGGCTGATTACCTTGGAACTGATGTTGACCAACCCCGTAATTTGGCTAAAAGTGTTACTGTAGAATAGGAATATTTTTTAGGAATCACTGATTAAATCAATTTTTGATGGGGAAGGGAAATTTTTTCCAAAAAAAATAATAAATCAGTGTTTCCTTCTATCCTTAAGGTATGAGTTTGATTTTATGCAAAAGCAAGCAAAGATTGGTGGTGTTGTTTTAGCCGGTGGAAAATCCAGTCGCATGCAAGGGATATTGGCTAGTAATAAGGATAGTTTAAAAAATATTGATAAGGCGACCTTAAGGCTTTTGGGTAAGCAAAGTCTTTTGGAGAATAATATAAGTCTTGTGGGAAAATATTGCGCCAAGGTTTGGGTATCTTGTCGGGAGGATAATATTTATGAGGATTATTTATGTGTGCCTGATGTTTATAAAAATGCAGGTCCGGTTGCTGGCTTACATTCCTCTTTAATTTATGCGAAAAATCAAGGTCTTGACGCTATTTTAGTGCTAGCGTGCGATATGCCAGCCGTACAAAGTTATGCCATAGAAAAGCTTTTGCATGTACGAAAGCAAGCTTTGGATATGCAATTAAAACAAGAAAATATCGATTTTCCAATGCTTACGGTTTTTTGTGAGCAAGACAGCTTTAGGATTCAAACCTTATTGGCTATCTATGAAGTAGGCGCATTACCTTTATTTTCAAAGGCTTTAAGTGCTGAGCAACAAGAGCGCAAACTTTCAAAAATTATTCCGCCTAAACTTCAACAACGCATTTTTTATAATAATGATGAATTAGCAGAGATCTTTATTAACTTAAATACGCCTAATGATGTTGAAAATTATCTCCAAAATAGCATTTTGTAATTTTTGCCAGTGTTTAGCATTTAAGGTTAAGAAAAAGCTGATTTTTTTTGGGAAAAACCTTACAAAAAGTTTTTCCCAAAAAATAATTAATCAATAGTGATTGTTAGCGATTTAACAATTTTCTTAGTAAATCTTGTAAGTTTGTTGCCATGTGTGAAAGCTCATATACAGCTTCAGAAGCCTGAGTCATACCAGAGGCAGTTGAGTTTGCAATTTGGTTAATTTCATCAATGGAGCGATTAATTTCTTCAGAAGTAGCTGATTGCTCTTCGGCAGCAGCGGCAATACCGGAAATAAGCATGGTATTGGCATTCACAAGGCTGAGAATTTCTTCTAAAGAACTACCGGAAATAGCCGCAAGGTCAGTTGCTTTTCCTGCAAAAGTGGTACTTTCGCTTACACGCTGAATATTGACAGTTGTTGTTTCTTGAATACCTCTAATGCTATTACCTACTTCTGTTGTAGCGTTCATTGTTTTTTCTGCTAGCTTGCGTACTTCGTCGGCAACGACGGCAAAGCCACGTCCGGCTTCTCCGGCACGTGCAGCCTCAATGGCAGCATTAAGGGCTAATAGATTTGTTTGGTCAGCTATATCAGAAATAACATCCATTACACTACCAATACTTTCAGCTTGTTTTCCAAGTTGTTGCATATTATTTTCAAGTTCAAGAGCCACATCATTTACACTCTTAATAGCAGCTACAACTTGATTGACAAGCTCAGCACCTTCGCTTGCTTTATCCCGAACATTATTTGATTGATTGTTAGCTTCACCGGCATTGCTGGCAACTTCAAGCACTGTGGAGTTCATTTCTTCCATGGCAGCCGCTGTAGAAGTTACACGGTCACGTTGAACTTGCGCACCTTCAGATACCTCTTCAACTTGTGAAGATAATTGTTTTGAGGCTAAAGCCATATTTTCTGAAATAGTTTGGGCTTGATTTGCAACTTCAATAATAGTTCTCTGTGTTTGCCTTATTTCTGTTAGGTCAGTAATAAGTTGTAATACGCAAGAAAGTTTGCCAGTTTCATCAGTGATTGGAATGGCAGTATAAGTAATGTCTAATACCTTTCCGGAAGGTCTTGCCACCGTATCACCGGAAGCAGGACGCAAAGTTGAAACAGCTTTATTTAAAGCATCGTCAGGGGTGTTGGAATCATCACGATTCATAATTTCCTTACACGTTTTTAACATGTAGTTTTGACCCGCTACAGCTGTTCCGGCATTATTTAAGTATACTATGCGTAAATCTTTGTTTAGAACAACAACTGGTGTAGTTAGCACATCAAGCAGATTTTGATATTGCTGTAAAGTGGTGTTAGTGCCTTCAATAAGGTGAGCATATGCACCATGAAATTTACTGCTTTCACCTTGAATTTTCATATTTCCGCCAAGCAATTCAGTTTTAAGCCTTGCATATTCGTCAATGACTTTTCTCAAAGTTTCAGGAATAGATCGTAAGGCATTGGCAAGAAGACCTATTTCGTCAGTGCGGCGCACATCAAGAGTGTCGTCAAGTTTACCATCGGCAATGGCAAGAGCAAAGTTTGCGCCTTTGCTTACAGCAACCACAACAGGTCTAACAATAATAAAGGCAACTATTAAACTTAAAATTACTGCTACAACAGTAGCAACTATGGCTAAATAACTAATATCTTGCAAACTTGAAAAAACATCACGATTTTCAGCTCTGGCAATAATAGTCATACCGCCTTTTTCAAGCTTAGTGTGATATGCAATAACCGTATTTCCAAACACATTTTCATACTCGGTAACGCCATTAGATCCTTGAGCAATTTTTTTCAAAGTAGGTGTTACGGAGAGGTTATCCTTCATAAGATAATCTTTATTCCCATCAAGAACTATGCGTCCTTCATGGTCAATGGCAAAAGCATAGCCCTTTTCGCCTACTTTAATGCCCTTAAATACATTGTCATATACTTGCTCAAAGTCAATGTCGCCGCTTAGTACAGCTATAATTTGTCCGTTGTCATCCTTAACTGGTAAGACAACTGCCATTAAGACTTCCTTAGTAATAGTTGACCAGCGAGGGCTTGTCTTGGCTTCACGACCCTTAACAGCATCTTGAAAATACTGACGAAAGTTAAGATCTGTGCCAACTGCTCTGGGGTTAGATGAGGCAATAATAATACCCTTAGTGCTTATTAAATTAAAACCATTTAGCATTCCAAGCTCAGTAGTTCGAGATGCAAGCCATGAATTCATAGTATCAACTTCGCTTTGAGTTGGAGAAGGAAGGCGTGCAAAGTCAACTACATTTATATTTACAGTGGTTAACTTAATAAAAGTGCGTGTTGCTTCAATGGTATAACTTAGCATACGCTCTAAGGCAACAGTTGTAGCTTCCATAGTATTTATAGAAGTTGCAGTCAATGATTCCGATGTTTTATTATACGTTAAATAACTTAAAGCACTCATCGATAATATTAAAACTAACGCTATTGGTAAGAGCACCCTTTGTAGTAGTTTCATGATAAACTCCTTGCTTTACTTTGTAGTGAATAAAATCGGCTATCTTTAAAAAAACTTTATATGGTTAGAAGGAAACACTGATTAACTTGCTTTTTTGAGGATTAAAGATGTTTTTATTGAAATTTTGATTTAAAAATATTTAACTTACGTTTCCCTAAAAAATTTTTTAAAATAAGTCAATTTTTTTCTTGACAGTAATTCAACCTTAGCATATAAGTGACTTCTAAGAAAAAAGGAATATAAAAACAATGACAAATTTATTCACTGCATTTGCTTTTAGCGTAGCTTATATGATTGATCAATTCTTTGGTCAATTTTTTAGCTATTTTATGGGCTTTTGCGGAGAAGATAATTTGTAATTGTTGTATAATTATAAATATTTGAGCCGCAGGTATATTTTACCGGCGGCTTTTTTTTTGTGCAAAATCTCAGCACAACAAACTTTTAACTTTTTGAGGATATAAAATCATGACTTTAGGTAAACAAATTCGCTTGGAACGCATTATTAACCGTGAAAGTAAACGTACAATTATTGTTCCCATGGATCACGGAACCACCATTGGTCCTGTTGAAGGTCTTGTAGATATGCATGAGGCAGTAAATGACATGGCAGAAGGTGGTGCCGATGTAGTACTTATGCATAAAGGTCTTATACGTTGTTGCCATCGTAAAAGTGGTAAGGATGTTGGTCTTATTATACATCTTTCTGCTTCAACTTCCATGGCACCTACCGGAAATAGAAAAGCCTTGGTTGCAACAGTGGAAGAGGCAGTGCGCTATGGTGCTGATGCTGTTTCAGT
>CAYJDL010000020.1:16764-19047 GCA_964368885.1 uncultured Desulfovibrionaceae bacterium
TGATGAAACTCTTATGTTGCATGATTTTGGTATGGTGGCTGAAAGTTGTGAGCGTTGGGGTATGCCATTAATTGCTATGATTTACGCCAGAGGTCAAGATATTAGCGATGGTTACGCTCCTGAACGTGTGGCACATTGCGCAAGAGTTGGTGTTGAGCTTGGAGCAGATATAGTGAAAGTTGTTTACCCCGGTTCCGTGGATGGCTTTTCCTTGGCTGTTCAAGGTTGTTGTGTGCCTGTGGTTATTGCCGGCGGTGAAAAAATGGACTCAACACGAGATATTTTACAAATGGCTTACGATGCAATTTGCGCCGGAGCTGCCGGTTTATCCATAGGCCGCAATGTTTTTCAGCATCCTAAACGTAGAGATTTAGTAAGAGCTTTACGCTTAATCGTCCATGAAAATGCTACGGTTGATACTGCTTTGGCAGAAATGCAAGAAGGCGGTCAATAGTCATGGCTCAGATATGGTATAAAAGCGTTCCTATGTGCAAGGAAGATGTTACTTTAGCTCTTGAATCTGGCATTGACGGTCTAATTGTTCCGGCTAAAGATGTACAAAGCGTCACAAGTTTAGCACGTTGTAAGGTAGTTAGTGAAGAGCAAATGCCCTCATTTACCTTGCACAAAAAGGAAGATGAGGAAAGTTTTGTTCAGCAAATCCAAACCGGAAAAGATTTAGTGCTTGCCAGCGGTTGGGAAATTATTCCTGTGGAAAATATTTTAGCCCAATGCGAAAAGGTTGCCGTTGAAGCGTGCAACCTTGAGCAAGTGCGCCTTGCTACGGGAATTTTGCAACGTGGTGTATCAACCGTTGTGCTTTTGCCGCAGGCTTTACCAGAAATTAAGACCATCATTAAAGAACATAAGCTTTCACAAGGTAAAATTCAATTGCAAGAGGCTATAGTTACTAAGGTTCAAGCTGTGGGTCTTGGGCATAGAGTTTGTGTTGATACCCTTAGCATGTTGCAAAAAGGACAAGGAATGTTAATTGGAAATTCCAGTGCCTTTACCTTTCTTGTGCATGGAGAAACCGAACATAATGAATATGTTGCCGCTAGGCCATTTAGGGTTAATGCAGGTGCTGTTCATGCTTATGCTCAGTTACCAAAGGATAAAACCACTTATCTTGGAGAGTTAAGTTCCGGAAATGATGTATTGATTATTGATGCTCAAGGCAACACTTCCTTAGCTTGCGTTGGCAGAGTAAAAATAGAAGTGCGCCCCATGCTTATGATTAGTGCTCAAATTCCCAATGGACCAAGTGGTAGTGTTTTTTTGCAAAATGCTGAAACAATACGCTTAACTACGCCCAATTCTGAACCAATAAGCGTAGTAAATTTACAAGAAGGTGATACAATTTTATGTCATATTGACAGTGCCGGACGCCATTTTGGAATGCGTATTGAAGAAGATATTCAAGAAGTATAGTGATTTTATAAAAAGCCAATTTTGAGCAAAGTCGAGAAGTTGAAATTATGGATATAGCTAAAGAAAGTAGTCAACAAGACCAACAAGAACGCCTAAAGAAAGTGCGCCAAGAAATAGATGCCGTGGATAGGAAATTATTAGATATGCTCAACTCCAGAGCACGTTTAAGCCTTGATTTTCATGCCCGAACGAGAAAAGCAAGTGTTGGACAATTTAGCAAAATACAATGCCGGTCCCTTGCCTCAAGACCATATAAATACAATTTGGAAAGAAATTTTCTCATCCTCAAGAGCTTTGCAAAGACCGCAACAAGTGGGCTATCTTGGCCCTGAAGGCACTTTTTCATACTTTGCGGCTTTGTCATATTTAGGAAAAAGTGTTCAATTGCAACCTTTTTCTCATTTTGAGGAAGTGTTTAGAGCAGTAAATGACCAAAAATGCGCATTGGGCGTGGTTCCTTTGGAAAACTCTCTTGAAGGAACGGTAGGTCAATGTTTTGATTTATTTTATAATTTTCCTGTTTCAATTCAGGCGGAACTTTTTTTGCCCATTAATCATAATCTTTTGAGCCATTGCCCTAATTTATCTGAGGTAAAAAAGATTTATTCGCACCCGCAAGCCCTAGCCCAATGCGATGTTTGGCTAAGGGCACATGCCTCATGGGTTGAGCTTATCCCCATGCAATCCACGGCGGCGGCAGCAAGGCAAGCTGCCCAAGAGGAAAATGCGGCGGCTATTGGAAATAGTGCTCTGGCGGACATGTATGCTTTTCATATTTTAGCCGCATCCATTGAAACAAGTACCAACAATTGGACACGTTTTGTCATAATTCGTGCCCAAGACCATGCACTG
>CAYJDL010000021.1:0-6719 GCA_964368885.1 uncultured Desulfovibrionaceae bacterium
TATCTCTAATCTGTAATCGACATTCTTTGATATTTATTTAGGGGACAGCCTCTTTAATTTCCATCCAATTATAACCAAGCGTTCTACTCAATTACCGTTTTCAAATAAATGATTGCTCAGAACTCTTAAACATGGGTTCATGCCATAGGAATATTAAAAAACAGTGATAAATTTTTTTTTCATTTTGACTTTAAGCAAAAATAATTTTAATAAAAAACATGCAAAAAAAAATAGCTACTCTTTACATTATTGGACTAGGTCCCGGCACAAGTAATTTATTACCATCACTAGCCATAAAAGCTTTAGAATATTCACAAGTTATCGTCGGCTATGGACTTTATGTGGATATGATTGAGCAAAATTTGCGCAAAGATAAAGAAATTATTATTACAGGAATGAGGCATGAACAAGAAAGATGCCTTGCAGCCATTGCCAAAGCTCAAAGTGGACTAAATACTAGCATTGTTTGCTCCGGTGATGCTGGAATTTATGGTATGTCTGGTTTGATTTTAGAATTACTACAACAACAAGGACTTTTAGAAAAAGTTATAGTGGAGGTTATACCCGGCATTCCGGCTGTTTGCGCCGCCGCTGCTCTGCTCGGTGCTCCGCTTATGCACGATTTTGCTTGCATAAGTTTAAGTGACTTACTCACCCCTTGGCAAGATATTGTAAAAAGAATCAACGCTACTCTCAGTGCAGATTTTGTCATTGCTCTTTATAATCCAAGGTCAAAAGGGCGAAAAGACCATTTACAAGAAATAATAAATATAGCTAAACAATACCGATCTTTGGACACGCCTATTGGTTTAGTACGCAACGCTTACCGCAGCAATCAAGAAGTTAAACTCTATACTCTTGAAAATTTCCCCTGCGAAAACGCAGACATGCTGTCTATTGTTATCATAGGAAATAGCAACACTAAACAGTTAGGATCATATATGGTAACCCCTAGAGGTTATAAAATAGCTTCAAAAGAAATTGATTAAAGCAAGTATATCCTTAAGTGTGAATTTTTAATTGTTCAACAGTATTTTTCAAGACATGGATTGCCACGCCTGATGGCACAAATTCAAGACTTTATCGGAAAAAAGGGCGGCTATCCTCGCAATTACTTACGGTAACACGCAAAGTCATTGCAAGACAAAACGCTGCGAAATTTACGTTAATTGGTTAAATAAAAAGCGTTTTTTCGTGGTAATCCATTTTTTCAGATTTCATTATACTACTTAACTTTTAAAATCAAAATCACCTAGTAATTCAAGTGACATAGGACAAGTTGTGGATGACCTACCAGAAACAAAAATTCCCCAAGCTTAGCTCGGGGAAAATTGTAACTCAAACTTTGTAAGCCTTATAAATTCGGGCTAAACATAAAGCGTATAATATTGAAACTTCAATTAAAATTTTTAGGGTAAACAAAAAGTTTTCCCAAAAATAAATCATCCTTTATTTAAAGCATAGCTTTTGTTGCTTCAATAAAATTGCGGAATAAAGGATGAGCTTTCATGGGAGTAGATTTAAACTCCGGATGGAATTGACAGCCCACAAACCAAGGATGATCTGCAATTTCAACAATTTCAGCTAAGTCGCCGTCCGGTGACATACCGCTGAAAGTAAGCAGATGATTTTTTAATTCCTCTAAATAAGCATTATTAAATTCATAACGATGCCTATGTCTTTCGCTTACAATACTTTGACCATAGGCAATATGTGCCTTACTACCTTCAACTAAACTGCAATCATAAGCCCCAAGACGCATTGTTCCGCCAAGATCGCTTTCTGCGTGTCGGCGTTCAGTTTTTCCGCTAATGGGATCGACCCATTCGGTCATATAATAAATAATATTATCCTTACATGGCGTAATAAATTCTTCGGAGTTGGCATCTTTAATTCCGGCTACGTTGCGAGCAAATTCAATAACCATACACTGCATACCAAGACAAATACCAAAGAAAGGTATTTTATTTACTCGAGCAAATTCAATAGCGGCAATTTTTCCGGCTATACCACGACGACCAAAGCCACCGGGCACCAAAACACCATGACAACCCTTAAAGGCTTCATGCACATTTGCCGTGTTTACTTCTTCGGAATTAACATAGCGTAATTGAACATTTACACCATTGGCAATGCCGGCATGTACCAAGGCTTCATGCAAGGACTTATAAGCGTCTTTTGATTCTACGTATTTACCTACAATAGCGATAGTTACAGAACCTTGAAGGCTTGAGCAATCTAAAATTAAATTTTTCCAAGCTTTTAAGTTAGCATTACGAGCGGGTAAACGTAACATGATGGCTACTTTTTGATCAAAGCCTTCATCATAAAATTTTAAAGGTACTTCGTAAATATTTTCAACATCAACCGCACTAAAAACAGCATCTTCGTCAACATTACAAAATAGCGCAATTTTACGCTTTAAATCATTGCCGAGAGCCTTTTCACAGCGACATAAAATTATATCAGGTTGAATACCGATGGAAAGCAATTCTTTTACACTGTGCTGGGTTGGTTTAGTTTTGTGTTCACCGGAAGAAGCAAGATAAGGAACAAGAGTTAGATGAATGTTTAAGCAATTATCTCGACCAAGTTCAGACCTTAATTGCCTTATTGCCTCAAGAAAGGGCAGACCCTCAATATCGCCAACAGTTCCGCCAATTTCAATAATTGCCACATCGGGAGCATTATCAACATTGGCTAAGGTGCAAACTCTTTTTTTAATCTCATCGGTAATATGTGGAATGACTTGAACAGTATGCCCTAAATATTCCCCACGTCTTTCTGTTGCAATTACAGTATTATAAATAGCACCGGAAGTTGTATTGTTTTTGCGAGACATTGGAACGCCAAGGTATCTTTCATAGTGCCCAAGGTCTAAGTCGGTTTCGGCACCATCATCGGTAACAAAAACTTCTCCATGCTGAAAAGGGTTCATGGTGCCTGGGTCTACGTTGATATAGGGATCAAGCTTTTGAATAGTCACTGTAAGGTTGCGTGCTTGTAATAAAGCTCCAAGGGAAGCTGCCGCAAGACCCTTGCCAAGGGAGGAAAGCACTCCTCCGGTGACAAAAATAAATTTTGTTTTCATATTACCTACCTATACTAAAAAAAATTTATGGAAAATTTTACGCATTTACTTATTGCTGTTGACTTTTAGAGCTCTTTAATTGGTATTGTCAACGACAAAAATATTATAAATTTTTTTCCTGCACAGTGCTTTTAGATTGACTGGATTCTTGTTTTGGAGGTGCAGTAATATTTTTTAATCCGGGTACAACATGATGCACTTTACCTGTTGGCACATCAGCCGCACTATTTGGCTTTTGTGATGAACTTTCTGTATTTTCACGCAAATAAAGACGACCGGCAATGCCTAAATCTTCGTAAACCCCAATAATTCTTGCTTGAAAACTTGCATTTTGGTGAACTTGTACTTCCGGAATAGCAAGGTAATAAATTCTTGGGTTTGCACCTAATTTTTTAATATAGCGACAAGCAACTAACCAATCTTGCACGCCGTCATCATCCCAATCGCTAATGGCAACCATATTAAGGTCAATGCGTCTGCCATTTGTGGCATAGTTACGCTTAGCACTTTTACTATTCCCTACTGTACTAATGCTAAAACCATTTGAGCGTATATCAACTTTTTCTGTAGAAGCTAAACTTAGAGCAAATGAGCTAGCACTTTGTTTTTCCACATCATCAAATAAAAAACTTGGCGAAAGTTTATTATAAAGAATTTTTCCGTAATTTTCCATACTCTGGCTAGCAGCAATATAATCCATATTGTCGTCTAAAATTTTTCTTTCAATAAGCTCTTGTCCAAGCCTATTGCCCATAAGCCTGAATTGCTCGGGATTAACAACAGCAACGGGCTTTGTACTGCATGCCGTTAATAAACAAAATAAAAATATGACAAGACCACATCGTAGGTGCATAATTTTCTCGTTCATGAAAAGAAATGTTAAATCAGTCTTTTAAGTGATTTATCTTTTTAAGTCCGTTTAAACAATGTAAATTTTTTAAACGGACTGTTGTATTTTTTGTTTTCCAATAGGAACTTATAAATTATTAAACGCAACAAAAGTCTTGTTTATTAATAATTCATAATAATCGCTTATAGTGCAAAAATTAAGGTATAATAACAAACTAAGCGTTGCCTGATTTCTTTCCTTGTCCCCATCTGTCTTGTTCAGTTTCTACTCTGTAAATTTGAACATGATAAACTTTACCCTTAGTGCAACGTGGGCATCCATCGGTTATAAGTAAGCAATGATGATCAAGCTCTAGAGCATCAATACCGGCACTATGTAAAATTTCAGTAGCTCGACCTTGCTCCCATACAATTGGATGTCCGCATTTTCCACACTCTACAAAGAGCATTTCCGGATCAAAACCTTGAGTATCCATACCAAAAAAGAAACTTTTATTCTGCTGTATAAAATCTTTTTTCACAATCACATTTCCTTTTTCTGACGCATTTCTTTATTTCAATGCATCCTAGAAAAGAATATAATATCAAAAGTTATTTTATGCAAGTCTATTGCTCATTGTTTCATAAATGAGTATTATACATCTATGCAAACACGTCGACCAATTGGCTTGCTATCTTCTGAGCTTCGCAATCAAATTGCCGCCGGAGAGGTAGTTGAAAGGCCTGCTTCAGTTGTAAAGGAACTGGTGGAAAATTCCCTTGATGCCGGTGCTACCCAAATAGATGTAATACTTGAAAATGGCGGTCAAGGCCGCATTGTTATTCAAGATAATGGACATGGTATTGCCGCAGATGAATTGGAATTAGCCGTAACAAGACATGCTACCAGCAAAATTTCTAACCTTAATGACCTTTCTGCCATATATTCTTATGGCTTTCGTGGGGAAGCTTTACCAAGTATAGCCTCGGTTTCACGCTTTTCCATTACATCTAGTGTCAAAGAAGACAATGGTTTAGCTCAACGTATTGATGTTGAATATGGTCTTGTGCGTAAAATAAGTAAAACTAATTTGACAAAGGGAACCATTGTTGAAGTTTGCGACCTTTTCTCAAATATTCCTGCACGCTTAAAATTCTTAAAAGCCGCCGGAACCGAAAGCAAAAAAGCTCAAGAATGGCTTACACGTTTAGCTTTAGTTATGCCAAAGGTGGGATTTTCCTTGCGTCTTGGCAATCAAGGTAATTTGCGAGAAGCCTTGCGTTTTCCGGCAAATCAAAGTTTAGCTGAGCGATTAGGGCAAATTTGGCCGCCTTTGATTATGGATGCCATGCGCCCTTTTGACAAAAAATACAAAGACATAAGAGCTTATGGTATGATGAGCTTGCCACAGGTAAGCCAAGTGCGTTCTGATCGTATGTTATTTTATGTCAACGGCAGAGCCGTTCATGATAAAACCTTATTGGCAGCAGTTCGTGAGGCATATAAAGGGCGTTTGACTACTAAGGACTATCCGCAAATTGTTCTTTTTTTAGAAATTGATGCCGAAGAAGTGGATGTAAATGTCCACCCTGCCAAGACAGAAGTGCGTTTTCAGGATACTTCAGTCATTTTTTCATGTGTTCGTTATGCTTTAAGTGAAGTGCTTGAATCCACGCTTGGAAATGAAGTAGAAAAAGATGAACATATTTACCATGAGCAAAATTCTAATGATAACCCTATTTTAAGCCAAGGGGAATTATATAATAATATAGAGCGTCCCCAAGGTTTTTGGGGGCGTATTGATGCTAATGGTGTTATGGATGGGCAAAAGATTGTTATACCGAATACACCTGTATTTAACGACCCATTTAAGCAACAAGATAGTAATGTTATTAATGAAAACCCCACTGCTTCAATTATCTCTCACAACAATACCCAACAATCGTATAGAGGTTTACAAGAAACATCACGATCTTTTGGTCATAACCTTGAAAGTAATACCATTCGAGAAGTATATTCATCTCAAAATAATGTTCAAAACGAGTCAAAAACTAATTATGCCACTGAAAATGTGTCTAATTTTGCAAAAGAAAATACCTTGCACGCAATAAGCTATGGTGATATACGCTTGGAATATTTGGGGCAAATTGCCTTAACTTATTTATTATTGCGAGATAATTCAGGAAATTTATTAATGCTTGACCAGCATGCGGCTCATGAGCGCATTTTATATTGCAAACTTATGCACGAGGATATAGCACAACAGTTTTTAGCCCTACCTTATGAATTTTCCCTACATGAAAGTGAACAAGAAAGAGCTGAGGAAGTTAAAATAAATCTTGAAAAATTAGGTTTTATTTTGGACTTTGCCGAAAATACCATTATTTTAAAGGCTATTCCGTCTTTACTTGACTTTAGCTTGGCAAAAAGCTTTATACATGAAGTATTAGCAGGGCGTAAGGATGATTATGCCAATATCTTAATTTCCTTTGCTTGTAAAAATGCTATTAAAGCCGGTCAATTGCTAACTAATGATGAAGCCATGGGACTTGTTGAACAATGGTTAAAGTCTGAACAAAAAGAATTTTGCCCTCATGGGCGTCCGGCAGTATTGTACTTTAGCGGACAAGATTTAGAAAAAATGTTTAAGAGAAAGTATGTCAGAACAAAAAGACTCATCCCGTATTATTTTATTTGCAGTTTGTGCCGCTCAATTTTTTCTGCCATTTATGGTAGCCGGTGTAAACTCCATCTTACCGCCCATTGGTGAAAGTACATCCGCAAGTGCCCATGAACTAA
>CAYJDL010000021.1:6729-11150 GCA_964368885.1 uncultured Desulfovibrionaceae bacterium
TAAGCTTAATTATAACATTTTATGTACTTGGTCTAGCCATAGCCCAATTACTTTCCGGTCGTATGGGAGATATTTGGGGCAGACGACGAATATTTTTAATTGGTTCAGCTATTTTCATTATTACAAATATTTTGATAGGATTTTTAGATAATATCATCTACATCTTTGTTGTGCGCTTAATTCAGGGTCTTGGAACTGCAATGCTTTCTGCTAGTGGTTTGGCTATTGTGGCAACAACAGCACCACATGAAAAAAGAAGCCAATATATTGCCCAATGTGCCACAGCAGTTTATGCAGGCATTGCTTGTGGGCCTCCAATAGCAGGATTTATTGCTTCAAATCTTGGTTGGCAATGGTTATTTTGGGGCAGTGCTTTGGCCGGAATGTTGACTTGGGGCTTTATGCGCTTTGCTGTGCATGAAGAGTGGTATGAAGGTAGAGGCGAACCTTTTAATTGGGCCAATGCCGGAGTTTATGCCTTGGGAATGGCGGCTTTAACCCTTGGCTCATCATTTTTAAAATTTTCAGCCTTAGGCGGCTTAATTTGTATTATCTTGGGTTTTATTTTTATTACACTATATTTATGTTTGGAAACGCACGCTTCATTTCCCTTGCTTAATGTACGTTTATTAAGTCAAAATAAGATTTTTGCCTTATCATCTTTAGCGGCTTTTATAAATTATTCCTCTTCATTTGGAATGACATTATACTTTAGTCTTTATCTGCAAATTGTTAGAGGCATGAGCATGGCAGAATCTGGCTTATTGCTTTCCTTACAATTTGTGGTACAAGCTTTTGCCAGTCGTTGGTCAGGGTCTTTAACATTAAAATATGGCGGCGGTATACTAAGTGCTATTGGTATCGCTTTATGCGGTCTTGGATTATTGGTTTCTGCTTTTTTAAGCCCTACTAGTTCAATGACTATATTTATTGCTGTGCAAATTTTACTTGGTATTGGCTTTGGTCTTTTTGCTGCGCCAAATACCACAGTTATTCTGGAGTCAGTTGATAAAGCATTTATTGGACAAGCAGCATCAGTAACAGGAACCATGCGCACATGCGGAGCTTTAGTTAATACTGCTATTATTACTATAACTCTTGGCTATTTTTTAGGTGATACACCAGTCAGTACACATAATATAGATGCTTTTCTAAAAAGTATGCGTGTTGATTTAATATTTTTCGGTGTTTTAAACCTTATAGCCATCGGTTTTGCCCTAGGACGGCAAAGAACTTTAAAAAAAGTTAATTAAATACTTATACATTTGAGGTATACATGCAATTTTCACGTTTAGATTTAAAGGATTTTACAAAATATAATAAATATTGGGAAAAATGTCCTGAGCAATCCATGGATTATACTTTTGTAAATCTTTGGGGATGGCAAGACCATCATAGCCTATACCATGCCTATGGCGAGCACCTATGCTGGATACAAGAAGGAGCACAGCAACAAGGACAAATACCAACTTTTAGGGCACCCATTGGTGATTGGAATAAAGTCAATTGGCAAGAAGAACCTTTATTAAAAAACGGTGCCATCTTAACCCGAGTGCCGGAAAAATTAGTTCACATTCTTGAAGAAGCTTTACCATCGAGAGTACAAAAAGAAGAAGTTAGGGGGCAATGGGAATATTTATATAAACAAGAAGATTTAGCAAAGCTTCCCGGTAATCGTTATCATAAAAAACGTAACCATGTTAATGCTTATAAAAAACATTATGGTGAAGTTGATTACAGGGCAATTGATGCTAAAATTATTGAAGATATGCTTGCTCTGCAAGATGAATGGTGTCAATGGCATGAATGTTCCAATTCACCATCTTTACAAGCAGAAAATATTGCTGTAAATAAAGTATTTGCACATTGGGAAGAATTACCCATGTTGATTGGTGGTGCCATCTATATAGATTCTACCTTAGTAGGATTTAGCGTAGGTGAAGTAATTGCCAACAATGTCCTTGGTGTACATTTTGAAAAAGGCCGCTCCGGCTATCGTGGTGTTTATCAGACCATGAACACTTTTTTTGTGCAAAATGCCGGTGTTGACTGTGAATTAATAAATAGAGAGCAGGATTTAGATGAAGAGGGTTTAAGGCAAGCAAAGCTAAGCTATTTGCCAGTAGATTTTTTGCGTAAATATACATTAACCATATTACCTTAATTAAGGTGAGAGGAGCGTATGAAAACAGTAAGATTATTTTCGTATTGGTTATGTTTGGGATTATGTTTTGTAGCTTTAACTGGTTGTGGAAGTAAAGAGGCAAGTTTAAAAATTTCCAAAACTCCAAAACCTCAATATGGTGCAAGCCCAGACAAGCCCATAGCTGACGTTTTAAAATTTCCTCAAGATCTCACCTTTTACGCTAGCAAAGTTACATCCGGACCTTTAATGTCGGCTGGGGTTCAAAATGCCGAAACTGCGAAATTTAAGCGCATTTTCTATGGTGTATGGTCGCAAAAAAAAGCCGGATTTTCTAAAAGAACATTTACCTCACTTTTCGGGCGAGCCCGTGGCTATAATGGCTCACAACCATGGTCAAGCTCAGCTTGGGCAGCATTAAAGCATAATGCCAATATTCCAAGCTATCCAAATGTTCAAAGACCAGCTATGACTTTGCGCCAAACTTCCTTGCGTGAAATGCCAACCATGAAACCTCGCTTTAGTAAACCAACGCCAAACCCAGGTCAATCGCCATTTGATTATTTCCAATACGCTGCTCTTCCTCCGGGATTACCTGTTTTTGTAAGCCAAGTATCTAGGGATAAAAGATGGTATTTTATAGAAAATTCCATTGCAGGAGGCTGGGTGCAAGCTAAGGATGTAGCCTTTGTTGATGATAGTACAATTCAAAAGTATAGATCTTTACCTTTAACAGCCATTATTCGTGATCGAGTATCTTTAAGTTCTTCTGGTGGTTATGCCTATATTGGAGCCGCTTTCCCTCAAGTGCGTAAGGGTTCCGGTAGCTTTAGCGTCTTAGTCCCCAACGGTTCAAAGGGTGGTATTGCTCAAGTTGCTAAAGTAAATATTTCTTCCGCCGATGCTGTTACCATGCCCATGCCTATCACAGCGGCAAATTTAGCCATGGTGGGTAATGTCATGATGGGTCAAACCTATGGTTGGGGTGGTGTAAATGATAATCGTGATTGTTCATCATCGCTAAGAGATATGTTTACGCCATTTGGTATTTCTATGCCTCGTAACTCTTTAGGGCAATATCGTTCAGGTCAAGAAATATCCTTGCGTGGTCAAAGCGATAGCGCAAAACTTAGATCTATAGCCAGCATGAGTAAGCCCTTTATAACCTTAGTTTGGATGCCGGGGCACATTGGTTTATACCTTGGAAATGAGCAAGGTCAACCGATGATGTTCCACAATGTTTGGGGCGTAAGGGTAGAAGAATCTGCCGGAGAAGATGACCGCCATGTTATTGGTAAGGCTGTTGTTACTACCTTAGAACCGGGTAAAGAATTACCAAATATTTATAATAATCAAACGATTATACGTCGTATTGGTGGTATTTCTATTCTACCGTAACAATCTGTAATGATACATTTTTTTCTGGGGGAAACTTTTTATGAACAAAAAGCTTCCCCCCTCATACCTAGAATCTATGCAAAATTATATTTTTCAAGTAAATGACCAAGCCAAACCTATGCGGCTTGATGTTTTCCTCAGTAAGCATATTCAAGAAATATCCCGAGAAAAAATCAAAAAAGCTATTTTAGACGGACAATGTCAAGTTGACGGTAAGGTTATCACTATTGCCGGAGCAAAAGTTAAAGCCGGGCAAAGCATAAATTTTAGCTTAATTCCTCAAAGTTCACAAATTACACCCGAATCAGGTGCAATAGAGATACTTTGGCAAGATGAACATATGCTAATTTGCAATAAACCCGCAGGAATTACAGTTCATCCTTGTCCCTCATGTCTTGAAAATACCTACATTCAGCGCATTGCAGCGCATTTTCCTATATTACTTTTGCAAGAAGGCTTGCGCCCCGGAATAGTTCATAGATTAGATAAAGATACCAGTGGCTTAATGCTTATTGCCTTAACAGAACAAGTTAGGCTTATTTTAAGTGAATTTTTTGCGCAAAGAAAAGTGCATAAGGAATATCTTGCTATAGTGCATGGTCACATTAGCGAATCTGGAGAAATTGTTGAGCCAATAGGACGTCATCCTAGCCAAAAGATACGCATGGCTATTGTTCCCGAAAATAATGGAGGGCGCAATGCAAGAAGTGCTTGGAATAGATTATATGCAGATGCTAATGGGCTTTTTTCCATTGTAAAAGTTAACATTTTTACGGGACGTACCCATCAAATACGAGTCCATATGTCTCATCTGGGTTTTCCCCTTTGGGGTGATACTCTTTATGGTGGTCAAAAAATAAATGATGAAATGGCCTCAAGG
>CAYJDL010000021.1:11160-11528 GCA_964368885.1 uncultured Desulfovibrionaceae bacterium
CCTCACCCCATAAACGGCAAAAACTGTAAATTTTATTGCCCAGTGCCGGAAGATTTTTTAAATTGTGTATTAGCTTTAAGTCAACAGATGCAAAAAGTTGTGCTTACAGGGCTTGCAGGTTGTGGAAAATCTTTATTATTATCCGCTTTTGCAGAAGAAAAAATTCCTACTTGGAGTGCTGATGCAGCGGTAGCAAAGCTTTATACAGTTGGTAATGCAGGGCATAATTTCTTTGCTAAGCATTATGGCAAGCGTTTTGTTGCTCATGCCAAAGCTGAGCTTGACAGGCAGGCTTTGCGCCTTGCTATGCAAAGTGAGCCTTTATTGCGCAAGGAAGTTGAAAGCGTTATTCACGCTTTAGTTCGTGA
>CAYJDL010000021.1:11538-18666 GCA_964368885.1 uncultured Desulfovibrionaceae bacterium
TAATTATCCTCTTACTGTGGCAGAAATTCCACTTTATTTAGAAAGTGGCTGGCATCAACAACAAAATGCGTATTTGGTTGGCATACATTGCGAACAAGATATACGCTATACACGCTTACAAAAAAATCGTAGTTGGAGCATTGAACAATGCCAAACTATAGACTCTTGGCAATGGCCTAAAGATAAGAAATTGGCGGCCTGTCATCAAGTTATTAATAACAATGAAACAGAGCAAAATCTAAAAAATACCGCCAAAGACTTAATTATAAATTTACAAAAAAAACAAAACACTCAAAAAGAAGCTTTAAAAACTAAATTCCAACAGCTTTGGGCAATACCTTAGAGAATTGAAAGTTTTTTTGAAAGGGGTTTGGGGAAAGCTTTTTTTTAAAAAAAAATTTTCCCCAAAAAAATAAATCTTCGTTTATCTAGACTTTAAAATTTCTTCGTATAATTCTCTATACGCAATAGCCATTTTTGTCCTATCCCAAACAGTTGTTGCATATGTTCGGCATAATTTACGGGTTAAAGGATTGGTGCTTTGTTTATGAACCCAAAGAACGCCATTCAGTAGCTGAACCACATCTTGAGACTCTGCTAAATATCCTGTTTCTTCGTGGCGTATTATCTCAGTAATCCCACCATTGGCAAAAGCAATCACAGGCGTACCGCAACCCATGGCCTCGCATATTACGTTTGGTTGATTATCCTCAAGAGATGGTACAAGCACTGCATCAGCTGCATTATAGATAGCAGCCATTTGCTCTTTATCGTCAATATGCCCAAGGCATTTTACATTAATTCCAGTATTAGTAAATTCTGTTCTGGCATTATTCCCAAGCATAAACACCGTGATATGTTCTTTGAGAGGAGTTTGTGCCAACATATGTAGAAGCTGTACAAGATAAATACCACCTTTACGAGTATTGTCGAGGCTTTGTGAAGCAAACATTAAAGCTAAACTATCTGGTTTAAGCTCTAATTGTTGACGAATAAAATCTCTTTGCAAAGGGCGAAAGACATGTAAAGGCTGTGCATATGGAATATGATGTACAGGAAATTTACCAAATAAAGCACTTTTTTTAGCTTCTTCAGCTAGCCATGCACTGGGCGCAACTACATTAATATCAAGTTCACGATTAGCTGCCATACGGGCACGCCAAGTATCAAAAGATAAGTCACGTTCATTATTTGAACCAAGCTCAGGACAGGCTGAACACATTTTTTCAAACTTACGGCATCCATTACTGTAATGACATCCACCGGTAAAAGCATTCATATCATGCAAGGTCCACACAATTTTTTTGCCTTTTAAATAATTAGCACACAAGGAAGGATCAAGCATACCTGCAACCCAATGAAAATGCAAAATATCTACATCTTCCAAAAATGGAATATGTTCCAAGGGCACACATTGCCCCGGCATGGAAAAATATTCTGCACCTTGCGGTCGATTGGGATAACGCTTTATTTCTTGATGTAATCTTTGTCTATAGCTTAATAATTCTTTTCGTATAGATGCGTTTGCATGTTGACCGAGTACCGCAATACCACCATTTTTTGGCGTAGGCTTTGACGGTAGAACATGTACTCGATTTTGAAAAAATTGTTGCTGTGCTACATACATATTACTGTGCACATTTACATCAAGCAAGGCTTCATGCAAACGCAAAGCTGCAATAGCTGCACCTCCATCATCAGTGGTGGAAAATAGCTTAACATTTATTGGTTTTTTAGCTTGAGATTGAGCTTTTTTAGCTTCCATAAAAAAAGAATCAGGCTTGCGTACAAGCCCATCATCTTGAGTATCAAGACCATAACGAGTTATATGTGGCAATGCGCTTTCATTGTGGGCAACTTGCTTTATATCTTCAAAACCATTTTTGCGTAGCAAAATACTTAATGAAACAGCATCATACATCCACTTATGCGTTTCTCCGCCCAAAAAGAAATTTGTATCCACAGGGGGCAAAGCTGTTATGGGTTTAAGAGGTGCTTGCCCTTTTGCATGGTCAATACCAAGCTCTGCTTCTTTACCAAGACGTTTTATAATAAAATCTTCTTGGGGCACGGGAGATTGTTTCCACCAGTTAAGCATTTCGCCACCGCTATGACTACGAGTAAGTTGGTCAATAAGCTCTACCACCATCCATTGATGACGTTCTTCAGCATCACTTTCACCACGTCGAACAGCGTCTAAAGTTTCTAAATACATTCGAGTAATATTTTCTAAATCCGGAACTACCACACGCAAAAGCCCACCTGGGCGCAATACACGATAACACTCCTGAATAAAAAAATCTCCCCAAGCTTTAGGCATATGTTCCAACACATGCGAATGATACACAACATCAAAACTATCATCAGCAAAGGGAATGCCAAGGCGTAAATCATAGGCTAATACCTTGCCGCCATGGTCGGAAAAGTCTACATTAGTCCAGTCTTGATGAAAGGTTGCACCACAACCAAGGTTAAGCATACGCATAAAGTACTCTCCAAAAAAATAATTTTCCAGCTTTCTTTTAAGGCAAAGCAGTTTGCCCTTTTTCAAATATCAACTTAGATAGTGTCGTCAAATTGCGCATTTTTGCGATTTGTCTTTGCAATTTGTCTTTGCAATTTGTCTTTGCAATTTATCTTTGCGATTTGTCTAAGGAAGATGAACAAGCTTTGAGTGAGTGTATACAGACAGACATGACCGAAAAAGCTCGTGAAATCTGACAATGATAAAGCCAAAAAGGCGCATTTGATGACACTACCTAAAGCAGGCTCTTAATTTGTACAGCAATAAATTTAAAAAGTCTAGAACATGGTAAATAGAAAATATTTCCTATCCTTACTTTGATATTTTTAAATCCTTAATTAATTTAGTTGCGCTTAGCAGTAAACTTGGATAGAAATAAAAAGGTTAAAACAGTATAGAGATAACAGCTAAAGCTTGACATAAAAAATTAATCTTTATTTGTCAGAGGCAGTAAGATTTAAAAAAACAAATCTTACCTTCATAAACTTTAACAATGCTTCAAAAGAAGCTGTCAGGAGAAAATTATGCTTCGTAAAACCGCATTTTTGTTCCTTGCAATGTTTTGTTTTTTGTCAACCATTGCTACTCATGATGCCTTGAGTGCTTCAGGTGCAAAAAAAGAAACTCCACAGGTACTAATGTATTCATTGGAAAAAGATGGCAATTACATGTTTGTTTCCGTTGTTCGCTATACAAATGATCAATTTAATTTATTAGTAGATGATGGTGGCTGCACATACAGAAATATATGCAAGCAAAATGGCGATAAATTTGTTTGTGATGGCATAGGTCAAGTGGAAGTAGTTTCAGGCATGATAACACCAAAAATGCTTGAAATAGCAAAAGCTGATGATAGCAAGATTTGCACAGGAAATATGCCAATTAAAGGAAAGTACGATGTTCTTTATGAACACAAAGCTAAAGATAACGCTATCCTTAAAGCAAATGTTATGCCTATTGGATACAGCCCAAGTGATGATGTTGACGAGTATGCACTAAAAGATAAAAAGGGTAAAGATTTCTATCTTCAAAATCATAAAGCTGTATTTACGCTAGATAAATTTAAAAATAAATGGATTGATATAGAATATTTCCAATATTCTTTTTACTTTGAACCTGCAGCCGATTATTCAACTCGTAATGTTTTATTTAGAATTAACGGTAAAAATCCTCTTGTAGCAAAATAATAAATTGATAATTTTATAGATTTAACTAAAAATAACCATCATTTGTAATAGTTTTAAGATTAATGCATAAGTGTACTTTATTCATATTAAATGTATTAGAGTATACTTTGCATAAATAATATGTGACTATTACCTTTAAAAACTTTTAGGAGAAAAATATGTTTCGTAAAACCGCATTTTTATTACTTGTAGTATTTTGCTTTTTATCAACTATTGCTACTCATGATGCTTTAAGTGCAAAAAAAGAAACTCCGCAACTACTTGGCTATTCATTGGAAAAAGGTGATAAAACCATTCTAATTTCAGCTATACGTTATACTGACGATCAATTTAACTTGTTAATAGATGATGGTGGTTGCACATACAAAAATATATGCAAGCAAAATGGCAATAAATTTATTTGTGATGGCATTGATAAAGTGCATGTGGTTTCAGGTATAATAACATCTGACCGCCTTGAAATAACAAAAGCCGATGATAGCAAGATTTGTACAGAAAATATGACTATTAAAGGCAATTACGAATTATTTGATGACAAAAAAGCTATAGATAACGCTATTCATAAAATAACTCTTATGCCTATTCAATACGATCCAAGTGATGATTCTGATGTGTACAGATTAAAAGACAAAAAAGGAGAGGACTTCTACCTTTCAAACAATAACAATGTACTAGTTTTAGATAAATTTAAAAATAAATGGATTGAGGTAGAATATTTTACGTTTTCTTTTGGTCCTGAGTCAATTTTCGGACCTTTCGACTTTTTATTTAGAGTAAACGGTAAAAATCCTCTTTTAGTAGAAAAATAATTATTTATATATTGTTTAAAAATTAATTTTAAAAAGTACACTTTAAGCACGTTCGATATGTGTTAAAGTGTACTTTTTTTTATTTAGAATCTGCTATGAGAAGCAATTTGGATATAAAAGAGGTAATTTTTGAATAAAAGCATCTATTTCATTACTAACATTAATATAACATTGTAAAATTTCATTTTCATCATTTAAAGTTAAGGCTATGCGTGGTGGGTCCTTAAATCCATGGTGAACTGTTTTTGCGCCCAAAAACATGGGACAAGTTTTATCTGCATCCTCACAAAGAGTAATAACCAATTCAAAAGTTATTGCCGGAAGTTCCTCTATTGTTTTAGATGACTGAGTTGAAATGTCTACATTGTGGCTTTTCATAGCCTTAATAGCATTTACATCAAGCCCTTTTGCTATAGTTCCTGCTGAATAAACATTTAGCAAATGACTAAAGTGTTTTTTTGCCAAACCTTCTGCCATTTGGCTGCGGCAAGAATTACCTGTACATAAAAAAAGAATGTTTTTCATCCATTTGGCTCCATTTGTGCTTAATATTGTTTGTAAATTAATACAAGCCAACGCTTTAAAGAGATTATACCATTGCATCATCTTTTGAGTCAATATTTTCCTTTAATGATTTGCTTAATATAATACATTGATTTAATAATATAAAAAAAATAAATTTTGTTTGCTTTTTACGTCTTTCAAGAGTACTGTATAAAAGTTGCTAGGCAAGCTGGTTAATAGTTTCAATAAATATTATCTATGTTTACTTAGTAATAAATTTCTGGTGACACTTTGGAGGACCACATGGCTTTGGAAAATCCCGAAAAAAATTTAGCTTTTGACCTTGTGCGTATCACAGAATCTGCCGCACTTGCTTCTGCTCGTTGGCTTGGTCGAGGTGATAAAAATGCCGGAGACGAGGCAGCCGTTGATGCTATGCGAGTTACTTTTAACTCATTGCATGTTCAAGGCAAAATCATTATTGGCGAAGGCGAAAAAGACAATGCTCCCATGCTGTATAATGGAGAAGATGTAGGAGCTGGCAATGGCCCTAAGCTTGATGTTGCCGTAGACCCTGTAGAGGGTACAAGTCTTTTGGCTTATGGACGTCCAAATGCTATTTCCGTCATAGGCGTTTCGCCTTCTGGTTCTATGTTAAATCCAGGGCCTAGTTATTATATGCAAAAATTAGTAGTCCCTCAAGACGCAAGAAATGCTGTTGACATTGATGCTCCTGTTGGCGATAATTTAAAGAATATTGCTAAAAGTTTAGGCAAAAAAGTGCAAGACCTTGTGGTTTTTGTATTGGATAAGCCAAGACATGAAAACCTCATAAGCCAAATTAGAAACGTGGGTGCACGTATTCAATTACACAGCGATGGCGATGTAACCGGTGCATTAATGGCAGTTAATCCTCATTCAGAAGTTGATGTAATGATGGGCACAGGAGGATCTCCTGAAGGTGTGTTGGCAGCATGTGCCATTAAAGGACTTGGCGGACAAATTTTCGCAAGACTTGACCCTCAATCCTATGTGGAAAAAGAAGCTCTTGCCGAGGCCGGAGTTGATATTCGTGAAATTTTGACTGTAAATGAGCTTATCCGTTCCGATGACTGTTTTTTTGCAGCAACAGGAATTTCCGGCGGATCTTTCTTAAGAGGCGTACAATATGCTGGCGTAAATGCCATTACGCATTCCATTGTTATTCGTGGAAAAACAGGAACTTTGCGCTATATTGAATCATATCACAATATTGAACAGTTAAACACATTTAGTGCTGTTCAGTATTAATCTTATATCAAACTTTTTACACAGACTATACAATTTATCTTTAAACAGGATTTAATTTTATAATCTGTTAAGGAATGTATTAATGAAAGCCCAATGTGGTCTAAATTATTTTATTCGCTACATGTTCTTTGGACTAATTTGCTTTTTTTGCTTATGTGCGACTGTACGTGCAAATAATGTATATGAGAAGCAAGCGCCTTTTTCAGAAAAGGAATTAACTACTTTTATACAACTTTTGCCACAGTTTAGAACTTGGTCCACTGCCAATAAAGAAGTAGCTCACCCTAAAATTGTCAACAATAAGGCGGACTTTATATATTCTAAAGCCGCAGAAAATTGGGTAAAGCAACATAAATGGGATGCACGACGCTTTTTCTCCATCATGGGCAAGGCAGCTGCCGCATTGTATATAATTTCAGAAGGTAGCCATATGAATGGACCTCGTCCTAAAGACATGCCTAATGTGACCCAAGCAGAAATTGATTTAGTACAAAGGCATTTATCAAAAATTTTAGAAGCCGGAAAAAATGCTATGATTCAATAGAGTCAAGCTTAATAAGTGTTGTAATGCAAAAATTAGCCAAAAATAATACTTTTCCTGCCATCTTTTTGGATAGAGATGGCACTTTAAATGATGATATTGGCTATTTATATCAACAGGAAAAATGGCGATGGCTTGAGGATGCACCTAAAGCCCTCGCTATTTTTGTTGCTAGTGGGTATGAGTTGATAGTTGTCAGCAATCAATCTGGCATTGCTCGAGGACTTTACAATAGCACCGATGTTGATATTTTACATGAATTTGTCACTGCTG
>CAYJDL010000022.1:0-9302 GCA_964368885.1 uncultured Desulfovibrionaceae bacterium
GTAAGGCTGTTTCCTTATTGTGATGCTGTGACTTTTCATTTTGACACTGCGCCGTTATTCCGGTTGGAATATGCGTCACCCTGACAGCGGAACTTGTAGTGTTAACACTTTGCCCACCAGGACCACTTGCTCTAAATGTATCAAAACGTAAATCAGATTCCTTAATATCTATGCTTATGTCTTGTCCTGCATCAGGAACTATGTCTACTGAGGCAAAAGAAGTATGTCTTCGACCAGATGAATCAAATGGAGAAATACGAATAAGCCTATGTATGCCACGCTCGCTTTTTAGCAAACCAAAAGCATTGGATCCACTAATACGCAAAGTGACACTCTTTATACCTGCCTCGTCTCCGTTTAAATAGTCCATCTCTTCTACTTTGTATTTATTACTATGAGCCCAACGTGTGTACATACGCAAAAGCATTTCTGCCCAATCTTGAGATTCAGTGCCTCCGGCTCCCGGATGAATTTCCAAAATAGCATTATTCCCATCCTCTTCTGCGCTAAGAAGCATATGCATTTCTGTGGCATCCAAAAGCAAAGAAAATTCTTGAATCTGGCTTGACAATGATTGCAAAACTTCCTGAGCATCATCTGAACTTTCTGAAGTATACTCCGCTGCATCACTTGCAAGTGCTAGCCAATCTTGCAAATCTAAATAATTTTTTTGCAAAAAAGTCAACCTTTGCACCTCATCCTCAAGACGTCTTTTTTGTTGCAAAATAGGCGTTAAAGCTGATGGATCACTCCATGCATCAGGCTTTGCCAATTGACTTTCAATATTTGCTAATTTATTCTCACAACCTTTAAGGTCAAAGACGCCCCCAAAGTATATTAAAGCGTTGCTCAAGAGGGGCACAAAAAGTCCGTAATCCAGCTAATTGTAACATAAAGTAATAATTGTCAACCTTAAATTTAAAGAAATTAAGTTATATAATTGAATATATTTACCATAAAGCACTTAAACCATTATAGTCAATATCTTTTATTTATTTTTTGCTCTACACAAAGGAAGCAGTGCTAAAATAAAAAGCATTAATACACCAAATGGTACATATAAATATATTTTATGAAACACACTGACCTTGGTGACAGTCTTAGCTCTTGCGCTAATACTTTGCGCCTTAAACTGTTCTCCCTCAAAATAAATCCTACCATAGTCATCTATGACGGCAGAAATACCTGTATTTGTAGAGCGAACCAACCACCGACGCTGCTCAACAGCACGCATCAATGACAGCATTAAATGTTGCCTAGGAGCAGACGAATCTCCAAACCAAGCGTCATTACTTAGATTTACTAAAATATTAGAGCCTTGTCTAACCATTTCTTGCGATATATGCGGAAAAACCGCTTCATAACAAATCAAAACCCCAAGAGAAAGGTTGCCAAAAAGCACAGGCTTTACATGCTTACCTTTTTCAAAATTGCCTATACCTTGTAATAAACCTTCTAAAAAATTCCACTTTAACCATTGCGGAGCATACTCACCAAAAGGCACTAAATGTGTCTTGTCATAAAATCCACCAATGGCACCTTGTTCGTTTATAAGGTAAACTCTGTTTAAGGACTGGTACTGACCCTGAGCATTTGTAGTAACTGCAGGTGCACCAACCAATAAAGGTGTATTTATATTCAAAACAAAACGACGTAAAACATTCCCAAATTTAGGATGCATTTCTAAGTAAAATGGCATTGCGGTTTCAGGCCAAATGAGCAAAGGCTTTGCTGATGCATCCTTTTCTCTCAACATCCTCACAGCACTTTGACTTAAATCAACATATAAATCAAGTGTTGATTGTTGGCTTTGTGGTTCCCATTTAATATTCTGATCCACATTACCTTCTACCATAATAACAGGAAAGCTATCTTTATCTTCTTCAAGATTACTTACTGGGCTTTGCCTAAGAGTATTGTACCCCCAAAGCAAGATTAATGTCAAGAAAATCACTGCCATGCTACCCATAAAAAATTGATTTTTTTTCTGAGTGCTCGGCTTTGCAGGCAATACAGCCTCAAAAAACAACAAAGTCAAAAAAACATATAGAGCAGAAAGACCATAGCTACCTATTATTGATGCACCTTGAATTAATATTGGCCAAGGTGCAAAGGCCACACTTAAATTAAGCCAAGGAAATCCTGTAAAGATTACACCTCTTAGTATTTCAACACCATACCAAAGGCAAGCTAGAGCCAAACACCTTTGCCAAGGGTTATACAAAAGCAATTTTCCAATGTGCAAGCAAGCCAAAGTAAACAAACCGCTATACACACCTACATAGGCGCAAGCAAGAAAAGCAAGAATTATAGCAAATGGCCAAGCAAAACCAACAACATCATGGACAGGAATTGCTAACCAATATAAAACAGCAAAAGAACTAAAAAGACCAACAAGCCAACCTTGGCGTAAAGCTGACATGCTACCTTGAGATGTGATCCCAAGCTGAAATAAGACCACAGGATAAAGCAAAGCCAAGCCCGGAACCTGCAATAAGCCATTAGAAAAGCCAAGTCCTAAGGCAATAATTCCAATAATACCAATGCATACCCTAGACAAATTTTGCATTTTTAACCTTTGACTTAGTATAACATGTTCATCTTTCTTGTCTTTTGTCATAGAGTTTAATAAAACATCTTTTTTGTGAAAATTAACAATTTTATGGTCGCTATTGTTAATTATTTCACTTTTAGTCGGAAAAGAAACTTCACCTTGCGCCTTTCAATCATGTGCTAAGTCGTTGTCTTTTTCATTTTTTCTTTCTGCTAAAATAAGACGTATAAACTTTACATCGGCCTCTTTTACTGTAAAGACCCAATTATCAATTTGAAATATTTCACCTTCAACAGGAACATGACCTGCTTGCAAACTTAAATAGCCACCTATTGTGTCCACTTCATCAGAAATGATTTCAATTCCAAGTTCTTCCAAGTCTTCCAGATAAGCTCTTCCGGTCAATTCATAACTAGAATTACTTAAAGCGCGAATATCCTCTTCTTTAGGGGCATCATGCTCATCTTCTATATCCCCTACAATTTCTTCTAAGACATCTTCAATAGCTATTAGCCCTGAGGTACCACCATATTCGTCAAGAGCAATGGCTATATGTATCTTGCTAGTTCTAAATTCTTGCAGCAACTCACGAACAGACTTGGTTTCTGGTACAAAGAAAGGTTCTTTCATGATGGCATCTACAACGGTATGCACCATGGTAGGGTCAATAATATCACGCAATAAGTCTTTGGCATGGATAATACCTATGATATTATCTTTAGTATCATAAAAAACAGGAATACGTGAATGCCCGGAATCAACAATGCACTTAGCAGCATCAGCCAAAGAAGTCTGCGCAGGAACACAGTCAATATCCGTGCGAGGAATCATTACGTCTTGCACTTGCAATTCGTCAAAACGTAAAATACTTAGCAACATTGATTCTTCATCAGCTGCAACTTCCCCTTCAGCACGGGCTTCTAAAATAGCTCTTTCCAAAGATTCATCATCGCCACGGCGAAATAAATTACCTAGTCGTGACCAAAAACTACTGCCGGAACCTCCGTCCAAGCGATCCTCCAATTTTAAGGTTAATAGAAAAAAGTTAATCTTTTACTGACAACAATATCCATACACATCTGTTTTTGCTTCATAATAAATATAAAAAGTCTTATTATGAGATTACATAAACAAATTTCAAATAACTTATCTAAAACAGTAACTCAAATTAGTAAGCAATGGAAGTAAAATTTCGCTTAATAAATTTATTATTAAACAGCATGTTTTTTTAGAGTTTCCATATGTGCTCGCATAATCCAAGTTGCAAGTAAGGGAATACTTTGATTTGTATCAGTAGGAAACCATTCAATAACATCTACTTTTTCCTGAATGAGAGACCAGTTTTCAAAGCGTAAATTCAATTGCCAAATATCATTTTTTTCCATATGCGTTAAAGCACAAACACGACACGACAGCCACAATGCCAAGGGTTTACCTTCAATCAATTGAGGCTGCAAAGTTCTTCCACTTTTACCATCATCGGCTATAGCACTGGTATTGTTTTCATTGTTATTTTGGGCTTGTTCAATATGTTCGTCTTGAGCATTTTCTTCGTTAGCATGTGCTTCTGGGGTGAAAGGAATACCAATTGCTTTCCTAATTTCTTTCTTGGCCTTAGTTGCTAAAATTAGCAAAAAAAGTAAATTTGCACCTGCTTTTAAGTGACTCTTGTCATATGGCATGTATCGATTATGAATAAAAATACACATACCGCCAGCAGAAACATTATGCAAAACCATTTGATTTTCAGCATTAAGTCTTGAGGTGAGAAAAGGCTTTGTTAATTCTTTTTTATGCGTCGGAAGTGGGCTTAAGGTGGGTATAAGCCACAACCCCAAAGTTTTAATATCATGTTTTAGTGGAGTGAACCGCAAAAAAGCTCTATTTTGCCCAGGAGAAATCATAGGAGGCAAAACAAAATAAAGCTCAGTATAACTATCGTTCCTATTGGCTTTACTTGTGATGGAAGTAAAGTGATAAAAGGTTGTACATCCACCGTTAGTTACAGGAAAAAACATACTTATAGGCGTATTTACCCACTGATGAACACCATAGGAATGTGTTACTTGCAAAACAAAAAATTTCTTATCATATCCTGTGGCTATGCCCTCAGCGGTAAATTCCTTGAATTCTCCTTGTAAAACTTTCAGACGATATGTGCTACGTTGCATAATACTTAACTGCAATAATTCAAAGACAATATCTTTACTTTTTTTACTTTGCTTATAATAGGCATATACACTTTGGAGGCGACCAACAATGCTGTAACCCAATATCGCAAGTACAATACCTACAGCACAGCCAATAAGAACGTCGGTACCCTGCATACAATATCCTTTAGAAAAATAGTCATAATACTTTAGATTTACAAAAACAATTTAATATAAAAACGTTGATTAATTATTTTCTTCTGGAGAAAACATTTTATTAGCATTTTTCTAAAAAATTCTTTTATGTAAAAAAATCAAATAATTTTATAAAATGAAAAAAGTCTCTTTTCTCAAAATCAAAATTATCAGAAAATTCCATCATCCTCGATAAACTCAATTTCATCGGTGTTTTCTAATGTTTATAGCAACAAACATACCTTGTACAATATTTACTATTCAAGTTAAACTATTTCATAAATCAATATTAGGATCGTAAAATGTATAAATCCCTTTCTTCTTCTTAGAACGGTATAAGGCTTTATCAGCATGGTTATACAGGTCTTGATAATTGTTTCCATCTTTTGGAAAAAGAGCAATACCTATGCTGCAAGAAATATTCACAACATCATTATCACCCTTTAAAGATTGTTTGAAAAAGCTTATCACACGGTCAATTTTAACTAAAAGGGTACCTAGTTTTTGCATATTTTTAATGTAAACAAGAAATTCATCACCACCGATACGCCCAACAATATCGTCACTACGAAAAATACGAGTTAAACCTGATGCTAAATCTTTAATGACGGCATCGCCTCGAGCATGACCTAAAGTATCATTGACTTGCTTAAAATTATCAACATCAATGATACACAAAACCCCTCTTTCCGTACTATCAAGCTTAAGCTCACTTAAAATCAGTTCCGCAGTTGCAATTTTATTGTATAGACCGGTAAATGCGTCACGTTGAACATCATCACGCAATTTTTGCAATGAGCGGGTTTCTTCATCAACATTGCGCATTTCGCCGATAGCCTTTATGGTATTATTTACAGAATCAGACCAAATATTTTGTCTAAATTGACACCAAATCCAGCGTTCTTGTTGATCTTTAATGCGGATTAAAGCTTCGGCCGCTTTATTTCCCACTTGTAATTGCAAATGCATAGCATTAAAAAGATCCATGTCTTCAGGATGAATAACATCTATGTCAAGAGCATAATAGTCATTATTTTCTTGTGGCAAAGGGTAATTAAATTTTTCAAAAAATTGTGCCGTTATTTTAAATTCTTGCGTATTCCAATCATACTCATAAAGCATCTTTTCCGATGCCTCAAAAAGTGACTTATACCGTTCTGTTATATTGTGACTACGCAACTCTTTAAGTTTACGTTCTGTTATATTTGTAATTACAGACCAAAACCATCCCCCCTCATCATCGTGCATATAACGCATGCTTTCTAAGACCCATAAAACCTTACTATCGCTTAATAACAATCTATACTCTAATATGGGTAACTCTACATCATTTTGCAAAGCTGTTTGCAGACTAATTGTCAACGATTCACGGTCATGAGGGTGAACTAAATTATACCAACTATTAGCATAATCTTCTGCCAACATTCTTTGATCTATACCTAACGTTGGTAAAAAAGAGCGACCATATTCTAACACTGTCCACTCTTCATTATTTTTAAAGCGAATTACACAGCTTGGTATTTGTTCAAATAAAGTTTGAAGTTTTTGAGCGTATGTTTGAGCCTGCTTACGTTCCTTACGTTGCACTTGCACTGTATAAAGAATGATACCGCCATATAAACAGAATAATAAACCTCCGGTTCCAACCAAGGCAAGCAAGACAGTCTGAAACTCCCCATGAATACTATCCGTAGTTGCGCAAGCCAAAACAAACCATTTTTTATCAACCGTCGGAGTCAAATAAACATAATAGGGAACATCTTTAATAACAACTTCCCCAAAGTAACTAGTTTTATTTTGAAAATTCATATTTAATTCGTTCATAGCTGCATCTTGTGATGTATCCCACACTTTTAATACATCCTCACCTAAGGAAACAGCAGGAGCAGTCCCATCGACTATTACAGCATTACTATCTAAAACAGCATTCCAAACGTTCTTATATTCCTTTTGCGGCAAGAGCAACTTCCTAAAAGCAGATCGTTTTTCAGCTCTAAATAGTCGCCCAAAGTTTTGACCTTCATACTCTACCAAGGAAGTCTGCATTAAAAATAATTCACCAGTATTGTTGATATATCCGAGACCATAAAAAGCATTGTCAGACTGCAAAAGTTTTTTCAAAGTTACACGATCAAACTCTATGGTACTTTTCTCAGAACTGCTAAATTTAATCTTACCCTCAGGGGAGATAAAGCCTAGGTAAGCGTTTTGAGGGTCAATATATGGAATGAATTTTAAAATTTCACTAACATCGCTTTGAGGGTTCTTGCCCAAGCTTTTGCTTAAAGTAGTCGCAACGGCATTAAGGTAGCTCTGAGAATTTGTGTTATTATAATGTAAAATATCAGTTATATTCTTACAAGTGCTAGCTAAAGTTACATTAGCCTGCTCACTATAAAGATTTTTCAATGTTTTTGAAAAAAGATAGCCAATACCAATTAAGGCAAAAGCACATAACATTAAGATGATGGCAAGAAAAACTAGTTTCTTTCTAGATGGAGCAAAATTCAAAAAAACCTCATAAAGCATTTCAGGGTTAAATTTGACAACTACCCTTAATAGATAAATCTTAAAGTATTAAAAAACAAGTGCTCAACGACCAGTTAATTAAAATTTTATAGTAAATATTATATTTTAATTGCTTACAGAAACAATATGATACATAAAACTATTAAACAATGTTTTACGTCAAACAATCTGAAGCTATTCAAAATTAGCCTTTGCACAAGACAGTGACCTTTTATCTAGATGGAATAAATGTACAGTAACTGTCTTTTTTGCAAAATTACTAGCTACATTAGCAGCTTTTTGAGTAATTTTATTAAGAATAGTAGACCAATTTTCATGTTGCAAAATATACTCTAAAGCATAGTTTGCAGTAACGCAATTAGGAAATTTTTGCATACCCTCCTTGACACACCACTCTTGTAATATCTTAAAGTCAATAGCGCAAGCTTTTGCATGAGTATAGCTATGACCTTGAGCTAATTTAACTAATTTTCCAAAAAAGCATCCCCATATTATTTGCTCAAAAGAGAGCAAACCTGCTTGTTCAAGGGAAAACTTTACAAAGTCAGCAGCTTGAATACAGGATTCAATTTTAATATTTGGATAGGTATCAAGCAACAACTTTTCAGACCTTCGCCCTGTGGAGAGGTAAACAGTTTTACATTCTATGGTAGCGGCAATTTTTAAACCTTGTAAAATAGTGTTTTTCCATGCTTGATTACTATATGGCTTTACAATACCTTGAGTACCCAAGATAGAAATACCGCCTATGATTCCAAGTCGTGGGTTAAAAGTTTTTTTTGCTAACTCAGCTCCCTTTGGGACAGAAATAATTACTTTAACATTGTGGTTAAAATTATATTTTAGTGCAACAAGCCAAAGACCTAAGGTTATTTGTCGTCGAGGAGCCGGATTAATTGCACACATGCCAACTTCTACAGGTAATCCGGGTAAGGTGATGCGCCCAACACCTTCACCGCCTTTAATGAAAACTTTTTTATAAAAATCTTGCTGTCTGGCTTGTTGTTTTTCATACTGAATTGTTTCAGAATTTTCAACATTTATATTTACAGTGGCATATATTTGTGCCTTATTAGTAACATCTGGATCATCTCCAGCATCTTTAATAACAAAGGCTGTAGCACTACACATATTATTCTTGCGTATACCGCCAATCGGAATATGCAAAAAATCCTTTTCGCTTGGGCATAACAATGGCAGTTCTTCACTTGGTGGAATAGGAATAGACATTTCGTCTAATCTTTTTCCACCATTTAATAAGAACTCAAAAGCTGCCATCGCTGCTGCGGTAGCCGCCGAACCGGTTGTAAAGCCTTCACGCAAATTCATTTTGCTCTTCTTCATTTTCATCCTTTATTGAACAAGTAGCAAGAACATGTTTTACATAATCCTTATGTTTTTCAAGGTAGAAGGCTAAAGAAGGTCCAAAGTTACGCCCAACTATTCCATCTACAAAAAGTTGACTTACATCTTTTTCTTGTAAGAGCACCATTTGTAGTAAACCAAAGACCCGCCTTTCTTCATTACTCATTTTACGCAAATGATACATACATTCTTGACGTGATCGGGGTCGGTAATACCAAAAATACATAAAGTCAAGTGCATTAATAATCACTTCTTCCTTTAATTTGGGATTTATTGTATCAAGCTTTTTTAAAAGAATACGTGGACGCACTAAAATATCATTAGTTTCCTCTTGGGGAAAAGCAAGATCAATACTGACATAAGTATTAAAAGCATCGTCTAACTTTGTTACATAATCCCAATGACGTAAGCGAAAAATATTTTTCTGGTCAGCATAACCTTCAATAATTGCAGCTACACTGTCTGATGCAAGTTTTGACACAATTGCAGAAGTGGTCTCGAGCAAAAGG
>CAYJDL010000022.1:9312-18327 GCA_964368885.1 uncultured Desulfovibrionaceae bacterium
ATCTTCGACTTGAATCACATATTTTAAAATATCAAAATAAATTTCGCTAAAAAGAATAGCCACAGGAATAGCCAAGGCAGAGCGAAATAAATTACCAATAACTGCTTCCTTTGGTAATCCTCGTACTAGATTATGCCACGAAATATAAAAGCCATTAACGACTGACATAACAGTATATACGAACAAAGGACTGTCTATTGCATTTACATGTAAAGTATTTTGCAATAGCATAATCCTAACTCCTAACTCTAAAATTGGCACAGAAAACCCTGTATACAATAAAGAGTCGCACAATCTTGACCAACTAACATGATCTTTCCAGCGCAAGCGTGAATAGCGATAAAAACCTGTACCGGCAACTACAGCTTGAATAATATTTCTAACTCCGGTTATTGCAAACCAAATAATAGGCCCAAACCATGCAAGCACCCACCATGTTTGAGTATAGTAAAAAGCAAAGGCCGCTGGAATAAAACCTAAGATCACCTTTAAAATATTTTGCAAGGGAGAATTTAAATAGCGCAAAGGTGGTGTTTTCAATTCTTTTTCAAATTTGCATTTTTTGCGCTTTGGAATGTGTAATAAGCTGACATTATTATCTTCTGTGCAATTAGCAATACCGGAACTTGTTCGCCACTCCTTGGTTTTAATACAATCATAATATTCACAAAATGGCAAAGAGCTAATAAGGCGTTTGACTAAGGTTTTAGAATGCGCATATGGAACAGGATTATAGCTAACAACATATCTAATAGAAATATTAAAAGGAATTTTAACTGACTGCCCTTGTTTTTTTAATATTTTTTGTGCTCTAGGCGTTAAAGTTTCCGGAAAAACAAGCCCCATCTTACCACGGCTAGCAATGCGATTTGTACCCATTCTGGAACGAAGCTTAGATGTTGCATAAAAATTACGTAACACTACAATATGTAAAAGAATTTCATTTAGAACCTCTATGCGTTTTTCATGTAGCTCAATATTGTCCAAGGTGCTTACATCAATAGCTTGTCGCTCTTTGAGCATTTTTAAGATTATAGCTTTCAACCTAGGCACAGATCTTGCGTTTATAGCCTGCTGCAAAAGATTAATTTCTTTAATTCTCAAAGCATGCTCTTCGTTCCAATCACTCATATTATATAATTCAAGATGAGTAATTAATCCTTGGCATTGCCACAACAAAACCAGTACATCTTCTGCTGTAAGATTTCTAAGATTAAGTGTTATAAAACTATTAGCTTGTAAAGATGAAAGCCAATCAAGCAATGATAAGGGCGTCAGAGTCATAACATCAGGAAGTTCTGCATTGTCATTGTGCAAAAATTGATTTTCCAAATCAGTATTAGCACTTTCTCTTGCAAAAAAATCAAAAAAATATTCTTCGTTTAATAATTCAAGAAAATCGTGTTGGGTTTGTAGGATACGACGCTCAGCCTCTTGCTCTTCTTGTGTTAAATTTTGAATTTGGTTCAAAATATCTACACGTCTTTTTTTCAAAATGGGCGCAATATTAGTAAAAATAAATTCAGCCAGATGCGATGCTGACGCTTGCCCCACACCTACAAATTGCTTAAATTTTTCTTGGCAAAGCCTTGGAAAATCATTGTCATTTAAACCAACATCAAGAGCTAATTTAGGCATATGTTTATCATTCCAAACATCTAGCAATACAAACACAATACGCTGATGCCAAACCGAAGCTTGCTTGCCCATCTCCATAAAACTTTTAACGGGTGCTTCTGCCAAAAACTCCAAAAACCTTTCAGGATGATTAGTATAATGCGGTGACCAAATAAACTGTATGTTTTTTTGAGCAAAAGACAATGAAAATTCAATTCCTATACGTAGATGTATACCTATAATTTCTGCTGCATGCAAAAGTTCATTTGCACTTTCTTCGTTTATATAATTATAATAAATAACAGTAATATAACGTATTCCACGCAACCAAGCATCCATAATCAAATTAGTTGCACTTTTACGTCCCTTACTATTTACATCATGAATATGATGATCAAAAGCCAATTGACTCCAATCCTCAGGCATTTCAACAAGCCCATAATATTGCAAAAATTTTCGCACCTCACTAGGCTTGCCCTTTGCAGCACTACGAAAATCATGAGCAAGGTAAAGCTGTTTTTTAATGTCTCCATGAGATCGTACCAAATCCTTCATAATTTCCACTAAAACTCTAGCAGTATTTCGGCGAAAATCAGTTTTGGCACTATTTAACACTTCGTCATAAAGGGTTCGCAAGGCTTGAAGACGATAGTTACTGTCACTTCCTTGAGTTGAACCTAATAAGCGAATCATAGAATTTGCTACCCTCATCTCTCTTGATAAGGCAAGTGTCTTAATTCCATGAGGATGCAAATTAACATTTAACATATCTACGCTTTGAGAGGTATCACCTTGCATAAGCAAAATTTTATTAACAAATCTTAACAATTCATAATCTTGTCTATCAAAAAACAATTTATTTTTAGACATAAATCCTCACACATAAGAAATTTTGTTAAATAATAATTATTTGCCTTCAAAAGCTGACATTAACCAACTTTATATATCATAAAAACTAGAACTATCAAAAAAACGCTTCGCCTTTAGCAACAATATGAATAGGTCCACCAATACTGGCTATTAAACTGATTTCATTAGAATTACCTTCATGGCATTGTTGTTCATCACTAAGATGAAGCTCAGAGGTAAAATTAATATTTAAAAATCCTCCGGGTTGCTTTGCATAAAAAGATAGTTGCCCTTTTTGGGTATACATCCATAAGGCTACAGCTAATGTTCCCGAACCACAAGCACTTTCATAATGCTCAGATAAGGGATTTTTCACATATACCACAGGGTCAATTTCTAAACCACAGATATCACAATGAATATTTTCAATAGCCTCAACTTGTTTTAAGTCAAATTGCCTCCACCAAATACATCCAACAGCAGGCAAATCATTCAAATTAAATTTATTGCGTAAGTCAGTAGCTTGATTTTGCCAATGTTCTTTAGCAAAAGGGTGGATGTTTGCATCTAAAAGCAAATGCGATATACCTTGCATATTAACTAAAACTACACCCTCAGCAAGTTTTTGCATTGAAGGCATAATAGGTATAGGTAAAAAAATTTCTACCATATGACCATTTACATTATCACAAACCTCACCAGTATAATGTGCGATAGAATGCAAGTTATACACCTTTACTTTAAGTGCCTCAGCAATCCCAGATGTAAGAACCTTTCCACTCCATGCATCATTTTCATTTAAAAAAATATTTTTCAAAGGTTTTTTTTCATCATTTAAAGCCATAAGCAAAGCTAGGGAACGAGTCGCATTAAGACAAAATTCACCTCCGGCCATTTCCAAAATACCTTTATTAACATCAACAAATCCAACTTGTTCACATGCCAAATGCCCTGCGCTTAAAGCCTTTTCACCAATAAATAATTTTTCAGCTTTATCAAGATATAAAGCATCAAAAAGACATGTCATGTTTCCACTTGGATTTATTTTATAAAAAGGGATTGAATCCATTTTAACCTCTCATATTACAACATCAAATTGCAAAAAATTGTTAGCGTCAAACTAAAAGATAACAGAAAATGTTTTTTTAATCTGAATTCTTTAGGGCAAAATGTCAAACCCTGAATATTGTAATTTTAATAGAAAAAGTAATTCATTTTTTGCATTGGTAAAAATTCCCATACAGCAAAATGAAGTAAACAAAAAAATAATTGTATAACAGTTTGTTTTTTTAAACAATAATAAAGTCTCTAGGAAAATTCAAAAAAAAATATTTTTTTTACAGCTAGCCTATTGCAAATTCCTTCATTGTACGATAATAAGTAGCAAGTGGTGAGTAAATTTCACCTCGGTTCCCTAAACAACTACTAGTATTTATGCAACAAAAGGAGGTTTTATGTTGTATTTACGTAACGTTATGGTGCTTATGCTCTTGACTTTAGCACTTCCAGGTTTTGCTAACGCTGCCCAAATGGTATGCGCTAAGAAAATTAACAGCTTTGACTTTGTATTGGATTATTCCGGTTCTATGATGATGAATCATAAAGTAAACGGTAGCCCAAAAGTTGACATCGCTAAAGCTGTTCTTCAACGTATCAACGCTCTTATTCCTGCTCTTGATTATCAAGGTGGATTACACACTGTAGCTCCTTCCAGCACTCTACTTGACCAAGGTCCTTGGGATCGTGCTGTTATGGCTCAAGCTATCACCGAATTACGCAGTGATCACACTGTATTCGGTCGTATGACCCCAATGGGCGATGATATGGCTGGTTCTGAAGCTTGGATTTCCAGCATGGCACGCAACGCTGCTATCATTCTTCTTACCGATGGTGGCAACAACCGTGGTATGGATATCGTTGAAGTTATCCGTAACATCTATGCTACCCAACGTGGTTTAGTAGTTCACGTTGTTTCTTTTGCTGAAACCATCGAAGAAAAGAACATCGTTCAACAAATTGCTGCTCTTAATCCTGAAACCATCGTAGCTGAAGGCATTGACCTAGCTTGTGATGACAAAACAGTTGAACAATTCGTACTTGACGTATTTTGCACCGAGCAAGAAGAAGTTGTTGTTCTTCGTGGCGTAAACTTCGCATTCGATTCTGCTCGTCTTGATGCAAAAGCTCGTAACACTTTGATTGCTGCTGCTGGTCTTATCAAAGGCAACAACAAGCGTGTAGTTCTTGAAGGTTGGACAGACTCCATTGGTACTAACGCATACAACGCTCGTTTATCCCAACGTCGTGCTCAAGCTGTTAGAGCTTTCCTTGCACAACAAGGTATTTCTGCTAGCCGTTTAAGCGCTATCGGTCGTGGTAAGTCCTTCAAGTATGATAACAAGACAGCTCAAGGTCGTTACTTGAACCGTCGTGTTGAATTACTCTTTCAATAAGCAATTTTGAAAGATCGCTACTGAACACTAAACAAAATAAGTAAAGAAGAAGGTTGGAAATGTTAAAATTCTTGAAAAGCTCAAAATGCCTCTGCATTTTATTAGGCTTAGGTCTTATACTGTCCACGTATTCAGTAGCAATGGCCGCAGAAAATTCACTTAAAACTGTAGCCAAAAGATTGCTCCAAGATGTTGCCCAGAATTTAGTGCCGAAAGAGTCAAGCAAAGCGGTACGAAAGGAAGGTTCTGGATATGAAGCTTATTACTATGGTATCAATCCTGCAGAATTCACCACTGAAGTTCGTGATGCTGATGGTAACCACAAAACTGGATTTATCCGTTATAAGCAATACGAATATGTTTGCAAAGGTGCCACAAAAGCAGAAGCTTTGAAAGCTCCTTGCAGAGTAAAAGGTTCAAAAAACATATTGGAGATGCTCGCCTATGCTAATGGTAAGTGGATGTACCAATAATTAGGCTAGCTAATGATTAAAATATAGGGTGCAAAGTTTAGGCTTTGCACCCTTTTTTTTGTTTATTATTGATTTAAGAATTTTAGTAAGAAAGCATTGATTTAATTACTTTTTCATAAAAGGACAAATCAGCAATTCCAACCTAAAAAAAAATTATACCAACAGTCGTTGATTTCGTAAAATATGTAAGCTTGACATAGCACATTCTTCGGGCGTGTAATCCTTAACTTCTAAGGTACAATTGGCATATTGCGAATAAAGTTTAGCCCTTTCTTCAAAAAGGTCTTCAATAGTTTGACCGGGAGCAATGGCAATCCCACGCTGTGGGTTGCGAGCAATGCGTTCTAAAATGCGGTCTAGGGGTGCTTGCAAATAAATTACAGGTCCAAGAGATCTTAAGTGACGCATTGCGCTTTCACGATAAACAACACTACCACCAGTAGCAATAATAGCTCTAAAAAGTCTTAATGAATTGATAACTTGCCCTTCAATATCCAAAAACTCATCCTTACTAACAGCATCAGTTATATCTTGTAAGGGTACGCCGTACAATGATTCAATAACATGGTCTGTATCTACAAAAGCATAGTCAATTTTTTTTGCTAGAGCACACCCTATTGTTGATTTGCCAACACCCGGCATGCCAATATAAGTTATGCATGGAACTTTTAAGCTTTTTGGGTCAATATGAGAAAAAATTTTAGTCATAACCATTCCTTAATAAGGGTTTGAAATCGAGTCTAACTATTAAACCTTGTAGCAAAAAAAACCGAACCTAGAGAAATAGATTGCACGTTTCAACAGCCTGTCGAATAAAGTAAGTTTTCAACAATCAATTTAAGAAGGGATTTACATAAATACCTTCTTACTATTTAAACTCCAATAAAATCAAAATCAAGAAATTTGCTAAAGAAAATTAAATTTTATCCGATATGTTTTTTAAATAAAATCACAATTGAAGTTATAATCGTATTTTTGTTTTATAAATTTAAAAACAATAAAATTCATTTGTGTATGATTTTAAATAGGAGAATAGCAATGTTTAAAATATTAGGATATTATAAAATTTTAATTATGTGCTTTGTACTATATATGCTTATGGTATTACCGGTTTTTGCCAATTCTGTTTACAAATTACCATCTACCAATAGACATGTAAATGAGCAAGTTTATGTCAAAAGCCATTACCCTTCACAACCTCCGATAATTTCGGCACCTGCATCAAGTCAGGCAATACCATATGATGGACAGCAGCAATATAATTATCCAACACAGCAAAGACCATATCCTAGCCAGGTCAAAGCTATCCCTTATGAAGCAAACCCACGGCAAGCTCAACCATATTATCAGCAGCAGCCAACTTATCAACAACAACCAAACTATCAGCAACAACCAAACTATCAGCAACAACCAAACTATCAGCAACAATACAAGAGTCAGCAAGTTGCGCCTATGCGAACAATAAATCCTAATGCAAAACCATATGAACCAGGGCAGTTCCAACCTCGAACAACTTTTAATCCTCATACTGATGTTGGACAAAGGTCATATGGTCAAGATGGTTCGATTTGGATGATTGAAGGTGGAGCACGTTGGCAATATGACGCTTTGCCTGGTCCAACGCAAATGTATACAAATAATCGTCCGGTTAAAGATCCGGCTCTTGTTTACGCACCTCCATTATATCCTCAACACCAACGTCCAAAAGTAGTTAAAAGTTACAGGCACAAGCAAGTTAAAAAGCAAAAAGAGCATAAAAAGCCAATAAATGTTAATGAGCATGCAAAAAACCCTCAAGCTAAGATGCAGCCTTCCTCAGTTGATAAAAAAGAATCTTCGGAAATAAAAGAAGGGTCTGGCTTAACAATGCAGCATTTAACCCAGTCTCAAGGACACACTGCAACAAGTGAAAATAATAAAAAGCCAGAAGAGAGTTTGGAACCTAAAAAAGCAGAGGAAGTAACAAAGCCTCAACCTACTGATCAAAAGCCTGTGTCTGAAAAGCCAGCTAGTACAGAAATTACTAAAACTATGCCTACTCAAACTCCACCTTATGAAGGTCCGGCAAATCCAGTTGGAGAAAATTTGCCTAACACTGTTAAAAAAATATAAGACTGCTCTTGATTTTTAATAAAAGTGCCTTAGTTTATAAGTTTAGATGCAACTAAGCTAATAATGAAAAATTATTCTTATTGCATCTACCCTTAGTAAATTGAGGCACTTTTTTTGTGATTAACCTTATAGATAAGTAGTACTACAAATATGGAGCAAAAAATGCTTAAAATATGCATTATTGGTGGCGGACCAGGTGGTTATGCAGCCGCTTTTATGGCAGCACAAAACGGCTGCGAAGTTAGTTTGGTTGAGAATGTGCGTTTAGGAGGAACATGCCTTAATGCTGGATGCGTACCTACAAAGGCCTTAAAAGCCTCAGCTGATGCTTTAGAAACTGCAAAGCATTTATCATCTTATGGGCTAAAATTAAATGAAGGTGCAGAGCCTGTTGTTGATATTAAAGCAGTTTTGGCTCGAAAAAATAAAATACGAGATATTTTAGTAGGTGGTCTGACTAAAACATGTGCAAAACACAAAATTTCATACTATAATGGTTTTGGTAAAATCATTAACCCACATCAAGTGCAAGTTCAAACTGAATCTGACACAATTGACTTAAAGTGCGATTATATCATTATTGCAACCGGTTCAGGCATTCGTCAACTTCCATCCTTACCTTTTGACGGAAAGCATATTATTAACAGTGATCATATCCTTGAGCGTGATAGTTTACCAAAACATATGGTTATTGTAGGCGGTGGCGTTGTAGGTTGTGAAATGGCTTTTATATATCAATCTTTTGGAGTATCCATCACTTTACTTGAAGGTCAAAATCGACTGCTTCCTATTTCCGGTATTGATAATGAAATTAGCACATTGTTACAGCGTGAAATGAAGAAAAGAAAAATTAATGTACATTTAGGAAGCACGTTAAATAATGTTAGCATCGAAAATGGTCAAGTTTCAGCTCAGATAGAACCATTAACAATACAGGGACAAAGTCCAAACCCTAAGGCAAAAACTCTTCCAATCAATGCCGATGTAGTATTAGTGACAGTTGGGCGCACGCCTGCCATTAATGGGCTTGGACTTGCCGAAAATAACATTGATTGCGATGAGCATGGTTGGATTCTAGTAGATGAACATTTACGCACATCTGTTCCAAATATTTATGCTATCGGAGACATACTTGGTCCTAAGTATATTATGCTAGCGCATATGGCAGGTGCGGAAGGAATTCATGCTGTCAGGCATATGTTAGCTAGTGACAAAGATATAATGCCTCATATGAATTATTCTATTGTCCCATCAGCAATCTTCACAACGCCTGAGATAGGTTGCGTAGGACTAAGCGAAACTCAAGCGCAAGAAATGGGCATTGAAGTTAAGTGCGTGACTTTCCAAATGCGTGAGCTTGGAAAAGCGCAAGCAAGTGGTCATCTTGCCGGAATAGTAAAATTAGTTGCTGATGCTAAAAATGGAAAACTATTAGGCGCACATCTTGCCGGAGAACATTGTTCAGACATGTTAGCTCAAATGACCTCATGTATGCAAATGGGTGGAACTAT
>CAYJDL010000023.1:0-18093 GCA_964368885.1 uncultured Desulfovibrionaceae bacterium
GCTTTGCGTAATGACTTACATGCACGCCGTCAGGCTTATCGTGTGCTTGGAAACCACCAATTGGTAAAGCGACTTTTTGACGAAATTGGTCCTGCTTTTGCCGGAATTCCTGGTGGTTATACTCGTGTTTTGAAACTTGATACACCAAGGCGTGGAGATAATGCGCCTATGGCCATTATTGAGTTAACTCATAGAACCGAAACACCTGAAGCAAGTGCTGTGGAAAGTGAACCAGCTAAAAGCGAATTAGAAAGCGCTTAAGATAAATTAAAGGGGAAAGAAATTTCCCCTTTTTTAATATAAAAAATAGAGTTTGCCTTAAGGTCGTGCTATCAATTTTATTATGGAGGAGAAATGCCAAAGCAAGCACTAACTAAAGATTTTGAAAATCTTTTAGGTAAAGAAAATGTGTTTTCTTCCGAAGCAGATAGACAATGTTATTCATATGATTCTGCAGTATTGCAACCAATTATACCATCTTTGGTAGTTCGTCCTACTAATATTGAAAAACTTGGTGCAACGATAAAAAAGCTTTACGGCAATGGCATTCCTATGACCGTTAGAGGGGCAGGGACTAATCTTTCTGGCGGTACTATTCCCGATAGCTCAGAAAGTGTCGTTATTCTCACTAATGCTTTGACAAAAATTATAGAAATTAACTGTGAAGATCTTTACGCCATTGTTGAACCAGGTGTGGTAACAGCTTATTTTGCTGCTGAAGTTGCAAAAGCAGGTCTTTTTTATCCACCTGATCCAGGATCTCAAGCAGTGTCAACAATGGGTGGTAATATTTCAGAAAATGCCGGTGGCTTACGTGGGTTAAAGTATGGTGTTACAAAAGATTATCTCATGGGTATTGATTTTTTTGATGCCACTGGAGAACGAGTAACTTCTGGTTCTCGAACTGTTAAATGTGTAACAGGCTACAACCTTGCCGGACTTATGGTTCAGTCTGAAGGTACATTGGGGGTTATAACTCAAGCTATAATGAAACTTGTTACTCATCCTAAAGCAAGTAGTGCTCTTATGGCAGTATTTAGCTCAATGCTTGATGCTGCAGAAGCAGTAGCGTTAATTATAGCTTCACATATTATCCCATGCACTATGGAATTTCTTGATAATAATACAATTGTAAGGGTAGATGATTATACAAAAGCTGGTTTGCCTAGGGATGCAGGAGCCATTCTTCTTATTGAGCTAGATGGTCACCCAGCTCAAGTTCTAGATGAAGCAAAAGCTGTTGAAAAAGTATTAAAGCAGTGTAAAGCAACGCAAATTCATGTAGCTAAGGATGCAGCAGAAAAAACTAAACTTTGGGAAGCTCGTCGCATGGCATTGCCTGTTCTTGCTCGATGTAGACCTACTACGGTATTAGAAGATGCTACAGTGCCACGCTCGAAAATTCCGGCTATGATGCAAGAACTTAATCGTATTGCTGTAAAGTATAAGTTAGAAATAGGTACTTTTGGACATGCTGGCGATGGTAATTTACATCCTACAATATTATGTGATAAGCGTAACAAACAAGAGTTTCATCGTGTAGAAGAAGCCGTCGATGAAATTTTTGATGTAGCTCTTAGTCTTGGCGGAACTCTTTCTGGTGAACATGGTATTGGAACAGCTAAGTCTAAGTGGCTTGAAAAAGAGACCTCTAAAGGTACCATTATGTTTTCTCGTCGATTGCGTAAAGCTCTTGATCCCAAAGGTTTACTTAATCCGACTAAGCTTGTAAGTATTTAATAAAAGAGAGAGTGTTGTGTCAAACTTACAACGATTAGCCGATCAACTTATGAAGCTAGACGATCGCATTGTCGCTTGTATGAAATGTGGTTTATGTCAAGCTGTATGTCCCATTTTTGGTGCTTCCATGATGGAACCTGATGTAGCTCGTGGTAAATTAGCTTTAATTGATAATTTAGCTCACAAACTTATTGAAAGTCCAGAATCCGTAGCTGATAAACTCAGTCGCTGTTTGCTTTGTGGTTCTTGTCAGGTAAATTGTCCATCTGGTGTGCAAATAATTGATGTTTTCTTGGAGGCTCGTGAAATTGTTTTTACTTATCTCGGATTACATCCTTTAAAAAAAATTATTTTTCGTAAACTTCTAGCAAAGCCAGCTTTTTTTAATCTTAGCATGCGTGTTGGTGCGCCCTTGCAATCCTTACTTTTTTGTAAAAAAAATAATGCGCAAAAGACAAGTCGTGCGCCATTATTGGATAAAGTCTTAGGTTCACGTTATATACGCACTTTAGCAAAGAAACCTCTGCATATAATTGAAGGAAAAATAAATACAGCAGCAGGAAAAAATAATATAAAAGTAGCTTTTTTTCCGGGATGTCTTGGCGATAAAATGTATACAGAAATGAGTCAAGCTTGCCTTAAAGTGTTACGTCATCATAATGTAGGGATTTTTTTGCCAAGCGAACTTACCTGCTGTGGTATACCTGCAATTGCTTCAGGCGATATTTCTGGAATGTTAGCTCAAACTAAGGTGAATCTAGCTAAATTTGCTACAGAAGAATTTGATTATCTTGTAACCCCTTGTGCTTCATGTACTGCTACCATTAAAGAGTATTGGCCACGTTATGCGTCACGCATGGAAGAAAAAGAAAGGCATTTAGTGGAGAAAATATCACCTAAAGCTATGGATATTAGCGCATTTCTTGTAAATATACTAAATGTTACATTAGAAGGGCATAGTGTAAGCCAAAATGCAATAAAAATGACTTACCATGACTCATGTCATTTAAAAAAATCTCTTAATGTAAGCAAAGAACCTCGCATTGTAGCCCAGCTTAATCCAAAATATACTTTTGTAGAAATGAATGAAGCTGATAGATGTTGTGGCTGTGGAGGTTCGTTTAATCTTTTCCATTATGATCTTTCAACTCAAATCGGACAACGCAAACGTCAAAATATTGTGGACAGTGGTGCACAAGTTATTGCAACAGGTTGCCCTGCCTGTATGATGCAATTAGATGATATGCTTTCACAAAACAATGATGCTATACAAGTTAAGCATTGTATTGAACTTTATGCTGAGTCTTTACCTTAACCCAGAGATTATTATTTATGAATCAAGATGATTTAGTTAAAATATTTTGCGACAAAGCCGCAGTGGTAGGCGCAAAAGTTGTCATCGTAAAAAATGAAGATGAAGCTTTAGCCTATGTGATTCAAGTTACTGAAAATAAAAAGCCTTGTGAAATTTTGGCTAATGAACCAAATGTAGAAAGCATAACGCTTACACCTAACAGTATTCCAACACGTTTAAATCGTATTGTAGCAGCTCCTGATCTTGACCCTTCATTATATGCTAAACTTGTAAAAGCATGTAATGATAATGGGTTTGTATGTATTGAAAAAGGACTGCGTAAATACCTTGCCGGAGTGGATATAGGCTTTGGTACAGCTCTATGCGCTGTTGCTGCTTCCGGCACATGTCTTGTTAATTCTGATAGTGAAGAAAAACGTCTTGCTACAATGATTAGTGAAATTTGTATTCTTATGTTGAAAAAATCATCTATATATCCACATCTTTCTGATATTACCCCTATACTAAGAGATATGCAGCAAAAAGCTGGTGCTTACACAGCTTTTATCTCCGGTCCTAGTCGCACAGCTGATATTGAACGTGTACCTGCTGTTGGGGTGCATGGTCCATTAGAACAACATGTCATTATTTTAGAGGATGAATAATGCATAAATCTCCTAAAAATTTAAATGAATACGGACAGCAATTAGATAAAGTTTTGGACAATAGCTTTTTACGAAACACATTGGATTCCTTTGCAGTAGCATATAAAGCTAATCGTGAAAATGTATTTAAACAAATTAATGCTCCTGAAATTATACAAAAAATTGCTTGCGTAAAGGATAATGCAGCACAAAATCTTGAATCTTTGTATGAAGATTTTAAGAAAAATGCTGAAGCCAAGGGTGTTATTGTACATCGTGCTGCAACAGCTACAGAAGCTAATGAAATTATAGCTAGTATTGCCAAAAAGGCTAATGTAAAGCGTATTGTAAAGTCCAAATCCATGACCAGTGAAGAAACCCAGCTCAATACTTATCTTGAGGCGGAAAATTTGTTGGTAGATGAAACAGATCTTGGTGAATACATAGTGCAATTGCGTGGTGAGGGACCATCACATATGGTTTTACCTGCTATTCACCTGTCACGCTATGAAATAGCTGATGATTTTTCTAAGGTAACAGGTGCAAAAGAAGATCATGATGTGGACCATCTTATTAAGGTAGCACGAAAAACATTGCGTTCAAAATTTATTGATGCGGATATGGGTATTACCGGTGCTAACTTCTGTGTTGCAGAGACTGGTGCTTTTGCCACTTGTACCAATGAAGGTAATGTTCGCCTAGTTACAACGCTTCCTCGTGTGCATGTAGCTATTGCCGGTCTTGATAAACTCATTCCAACCTTAGATGATGTCATGAACGCACTGCAAATTTTACCCCGCAATGCAACAGCGCAATTAATTACCACTTATGTCACTTGGTTCACAGGCCCAGGAGAATGGAATGGTACTGAAAATTCCACAGATTCTAAAGACAAGAAGGAAATGCACATTGTCCTTTTAGATAATGGACGTAGTGCAATAGCCAAAGATAAACTTTTCTCGCAAATTTTTCGTTGTGTTCGTTGTGGTGCTTGTGCCAATGTTTGCCCTGTGTATCGTCTTGTCGGTGGGCATAATATGGGCTATATTTATATAGGTGCCATAGGTCTTATTCTTACTTACTTTTTCCATGGCAGAGAAAAGGCCAAGGTGCTAGCTCAAAATTGCGTTAATTGTGAAGCATGTAAGCATATTTGTGCTGGAGGTATTGACCTACCTCGTCTTATTCGTGAAATTCGAGTGCGCCTAAATAAAGAAGAAGGTGCTCCAATTGAAGCTACTTTATTAAGTGCTGTTATGAAAAATCGTAGGATTTTCCATAATCTTCTAAAATTTGCTAAATATGCACAATTACCAGTGACAGGTGGTAGTGAATATCAACGCCATTTGCCAAATATGTTCTTCGGTAAACACAAATTTAAATCTTTACCTGCTATTGCAAAAAAATCATTTCGTGATGAATTTGAAAAAATTCAATCAAAAATTACAAAGCCACGTTTAAAAATAGCACTTTTTGCCGGCTGTGCTCAAGACTTTATTTATCCCGAACAGCTCAAAGCCGCAGTAGAGATTTTCGCTAAATATAATATAGCTGTTGATTTTCCAATGGGGCAAAGCTGTTGCGGTTTACCATTAGAAATGATGGGACAAAGAAAAGCATCTGTTGCTGTGGCTCAACAAAATATTATGGCTTTTGAATCATATCAATATGATGCCATTATTACCCTATGCGCATCTTGTGCATCACACTTGAAGCACACTTATGCAGAAATTCTTGAGGAAGATAGTCAAAAAGATTCAGCAATTCAAATGCGCTGTACGTCTTTTGTGGAAAAAATAATAGACTTCAGTTCATTTGTGTACAACAAACTTGAACTTAAAGCTGAAGATTTTAATAAAAGCAGCGAAAAGGTTACTTATCACGCTTCGTGCCATCTTTGCCGTGGTCTTGGCGTTATCGAAGAACCACGAACTTTAATAAGCAGTGTAGCAGAATATGTACCTAGCAAAGAAGAAGATGTTTGCTGTGGTTTTGGTGGTTCGTATTCTATGAAATTCCCTAGCATTTCCAAAAATCTTTTAGCAATGAAGCTGGAAAATGCTAAGCAAACAGGTGCTACACGTCTTGTGGTGGACTGCCCAGGCTGTGTTATGCAAATTCGAGGCGGAGCCGAAAAAGAACAATTTGACTTGAAAGTTACGCATATTTCCGAACTACTAGCAATGAATTTGCGTAAAAAGTGAAAATGCTGATTTATTCTATTTTTGCTATACAAGGTTATAGAAAGTTACATTTCAATCAAAGGAAGCAATTTAATCAATGTCTCCTATAAAAAAATATGCACATGACTAAAAACTATACAGGTAATAAAAATATTATGTATAAAATTTAATTGATTTTATTGAACTTGCAATCTAAAATTTGTTGGCATATAAATTGCTAATCAAATTATGAAGTTCATTGCCGTATATAACTTAAAAAAGAGGAACTCAAAATGCGTAAAATGTTTTTATTTACAGTGTTAATGACATTTGTGATAGTAAGTACAGTGGAAGCTGGGGTAATAAGAGCTATTCATAAAACTATAGTTCATCACCATCAAGTGCATAAACGTGAAGCTATAAGAGATTATCGTCAAGATGTGCGTCAAGCATATCGCCAAGAAGTACGTCGTGAGGCTAGGCAGGATTTCCGTCAAGATATGCGTCATGCATATCATCAGGCGTATCGCCAGGAAGTACGTCAAGATAGACGTCAAGAAGCCAGACAGGACGCAAGGCAAGATAGACGTCAAGAAGCCAGACAGGACGCAAGGCAAGATAGACGTCAGGATGCCAGACAGGATCATAGACAAGATAGGCACAACGTTTATGTAATACGATAAATATGGCTAAATGACAAATACATTGTCTTGACAAGTAAGTAGGTTATTTTTTAGTGATAGAAGGCTTTTGTGCAATTGATTGTGCTTAAGCCTTTTAAAATATGTACGACACTATCTAGTAATTTAGAAAAAATTAATTTTAAAAGGATATTACCATGCGTAGTAAAAAAATGACCGCCGGACTTGAAAAAGCACCTCATCGTTCCTTACTCTATGCTCTTGGACTTACACAAGAAGAGATGAATCGCCCCTTGGTTGGTATTGTCAATGCTGCCAATGAAATTGTTCCTGGGCATTTACATTTGCATCGCATAGCAGAGGCTGTCAAGGCTGGGGTGCGCCTTGCCGGCGGAACGCCAATAGAATTTCCTTCCATTGCTGTTTGTGATGGTTTAGCCATGAACCATCAAGGAATGCATTATTCCTTGCCTTCTCGTGAAATTATTGCTGATTCTGTAGAAATTGTGGCCTGTGCTCATCCCTTTGATGCTTTAGTTTTTATTCCTAATTGCGATAAAAGTGTACCCGGTATGCTTATGGCAATGCTACGCTTAAATGTTCCTTCTATTCTTATCAGCGGTGGACCCATGCTTGCCGGTCTTAAGTCTGAGCATATAGGTAAAGATAGTAAAACGGATTTAATCACAGTATTTGAAGGCGTTGGAAGAGTTAAAAGTGGGCTCATGAGTGAAGACCAATTAGAAGAGCTTGCCGAAGAAGCTTGCCCCGGATGTGGTTCATGTGCCGGAATGTTTACAGCTAATTCTATGAACTGTCTTTCCGAGGCTATTGGATTAGCCTTACCAGGCAATGGAACTACTCCGGCTGTTATGGCTTCCCGAATTAGATTAGCAAAAAAATCAGGCATGAAAGTAATGGAATTGTTGGAAAAAAACATTCGCCCTCGAGATATAGTCACTCCTGAAGCAATTAATAATGCTGTAGCTGTGGACATGGCTCTAGGTTGCTCAACCAATACAGTTTTGCATTTGCCAGCTATCTTTAAAGAAGCCGGACTTGAGTTGTCCCTAGATATTTTTGATGAAATTAGTCGTAAAACTCCTAACTTGTGCAAATTGTCACCTGCTGGTGCTCATCATATTGAAGACTTGCATTTAGCTGGTGGGATTTTAGGCGTAGTGAAAGAGTTGAGCAGGGCAGGGCTTATTGATGAAAGTACTTTGACCGTTACAGCTAAAAGTGTTGGTGAAAATTTACAAGAAATGAAGGCAGGAATTAAAGATACTCAAGTAATACGAAGCATTGAAAATCCATATTCACAGCAAGGTGGTATTGCCATTTTAAAAGGTTCTTTAGCTCCGCAAGGTGCAGTTGTTAAACAATCTGCCGTAGCACCGGAAATGCTCTGTCGTGAGGTTAAAGCTAGAGTTTTCACCAGTGAAGAAGATGCCATGCAAGCCATTCTTGATGGAAAAATTCAAAAAAATGATGCAGTTGTCATAGCTTATGAAGGGCCAAGAGGTGGTCCTGGCATGAGGGAAATGCTCTCTCCAACTGCTGCGATTACCGGAATGGGTCTTGGAAAAGATGTCGCCTTGCTAACCGATGGGCGTTTTTCCGGTGGTACTAATGGTGCGGCTATTGGGCATATTTCACCGGAGGCCGCTGATGGCGGAAATATTGGTCTTGTGCAAGAAAATGATATAATCCGTATTGATATTCCTAATAGAATATTGGATTTGCTGGTTAGTGAACAAGAGTTGGAGCAAAGGCGTAAAAACCATGTGCCCATACAAAAAGAAATTACATCTCCATTTCTAAAGCGGTATGCACGCTTAGTAAGTTCTGCTGCAAATGGTGCGGTTTATAAGTAAAGAAAACGCTAGCTTGATTTTTTTCTAGGGAAGATTTTTGTGAACAACAAAAATCTTCCCCAGAAATGTAATTGTCACTTTTCAAAAAAATTCATTAGAAACTTTCTAAAGAAAATTTTAATTCTGCCGATAAAAAGTATATGAGATTTTTTATCACTTTTTATCATCTGAGAAAACTATGGAAGCTATAAATACTCAAGTACAAAGTCCTTTAAGCATAGATGCTTTTACCTTAAGTCTTGATTTATCATCTAAAGATAATAAACAAAATCAAGGCAGGGGAGCTAATTCACAAAATTTCGGTCTTATTCTTGAAAAGCAGGATAAGCTTTCCTTAAGTTCTGAAGCTATGCAAAAAGTGCGTGAGCTTCAACAGGCACGCTCAAAAAATCAAGATACCGTTCTGGAAGATACTCACTTAGCCTCAGGTAATGCTTTGACAGATGTGCAAAATGCTCGTGCTTTGTATTCTACTGCAACTGGAGTTAGCCAAAGTGTACGCCTAGAGGCTGGGAATGTTCAAGCTCAGGCTCAAAGTAAGCTCTTAAGTGACGAATATTCCAAAAGTACATATGCTTTTAATAATGCCTCTAATCCAACACAAGAAGAAACACGCCGTTATCTTCAGACCAATACTCAAGACATAAGTAATGTTGCCGCACTTTATGCTTATAATGTAAACTCTTTAAATGGTATGGAAAGCTTGCGCTCACACGCTTTTACACCAACATCTAGAGCAACGTCTTTAAGTCTGTCAAATGCAATTTCTTCGGCATCTTATATTAATACCAAGGCGCAAAGTGTCAATTTGAGTCAAGCTGACCCAAAGGCGGTCACTGAAGCTTATAAGGCTCAAAAAGCTCATGTTCACGACTCATTAATTCCTTTGAGCACTTGGTCAATAGGCATAAGCATGCAAGTTTAATATATTGCAAGTAAAATTTTTACCATTTGTTCTCTAGGTTTTTTAGTGGCTCAAAATCCCATTATTTCCATTATAATGAATTGTTATAATGCGGCTTTAACTTTATCCCAAAGTCTAGATAGTGTACTTGCTCAAAGTTATAAACATTATGAAATAATTTTTTTTGATAGTGCCAGCACGGATAATAGTCTTGCTATTGCTCAAAACTATTCAAAACATTTTGAGAAGATGCAATGTATTGCCCATGTTGAAAATATAACTTTGGGTCAAGCAAGAAATTATGCTTTGCATTGGGCTAAGGGAGATTATATTGCCTTTTTAGACTGCGATGATTTGTGGCTGCCCGATAAATTATCCTTGCAAGTTGCTTATATGCAAGAACATCCCAATGTTAATTTATTATGTACTGATACAGAGAATTTTTATAATAAAGGTAAACCGTCTTTGGGAAAAATTTTTACAAGAGCGAAACCTGAGCGAGGTTATGTTTTTGTTGAATTAATTCAAAGACAGTGGATAAGCCTTTCTTCTGTTATGCTAAGACATGAGGCTTTAAGAGATTTAGATAAAAAACTTAATTTTCCACGCTTAACTAGTGGTGTCATACAATATTTTGACTCCAAGTTAAGCGTTTGCCATGAAGCAGACCTTTTTTATAAACTAGCTTATTACGGACAATTTGATTTTTTACCACAACTGCTTACTCGTAGACGTATTCATGCTTTTAATCTCACTTTGACCCAAGCTCAACTTTGGCATGTTGAAACCCATTATATCTTACAAAAGCTTTGTCAAACTTTGCCAAACTTTACTTTAGATTATCCCCAACTTATTATTCTGTTAAAACGTCGTGGTCTTTTTCAAGAAGCAATTTATCTTTGGAGCAAAGGCGAAGCTAAAAAGGCACGTCAGATTTTGCGTCATGCGCATCCATCTTTAAAAAAAGGATTTAAACAAAAATTGTTTATGCTCTTTTCTTTTTTTTCGCCTAAACTCTATAAACTTGCGGCATGTATTTATTTAAGTTTCCCTTCTTATTTACGACAATAATTTTTTTTTTCAGTGTTGACTATCTCGTTAAAATAAAAGATTTTTTCGCAAGAAAAAATCTAATGAAAGTTTTCCCCAGAAAAAAGAATAAATCATCTTTATACTTATCACACACGTGATTCTGATTGTTAGAGTATTCACTCATGAATGAAGTTTTTAAAGACATGGACTGCCACGTCGAGTCGAGCAAAATCAAATGTTTAACAAAAAAATGGTTCGACTCTCCTCGCAGTGACTTACGGTAACACGAAGGGTCATTGCGAGAAAAAACGCTCCAAGATTTGCGTTAACTGGTGAAATGAATAGCGTTTTTTCGTGGCAATCCATGTCTTTAAAACTACGTTATACTACTTGACTTTTCAAGTAACAATCACGTGACTTATCACACTAGATTAAAGCATAATGCTTGCCACCAAAAAGATATTTTGTTAGTACTCAACACTGGTTTAGGGGATTAGATTTTTTTATTTTATTTTTTACGGAGTGTTTTCACATGAAAAAAATTATTTTTTTATGTATGTTTGTTTTGCTTTTTGGCTCACTAAATGCACATGCGGGCAAAAAAACTTATGTAAACGGTATTGATGCTAACTATCCACCTTTTGGATATATGGACAAAACAGGAAAACCAGCCGGTTTTGACGTAGAGTCTATGGAATGGATTGCCAAAAAAATGGGTTTTAAGGTAGAGCATAAACCTATTGCTTGGGATGGTATTATTCCTGCTTTGCTTGGCAGACAAATTGACATGATTGCTTCCGGTATGAGTATTACTCCAGAACGTAGTAAAATGGTAACATTTTCCAATCCATATTGGGAGGTATCTCGAGTTTTTATAGTTGGTGCTAATTCCAAGCTAACTCCAGCAGATATCTTATCTCAAAAAATTGTTGTCGGCGTGCAACGTGGAACATCCGAAGCTAGTGATATACAAAAAGAACAAAAAGAGAAAAAATATCCTTTTGAGCTTAAGTATTATGAATCTTCTCCTCTTATTGTAGAAGATTTGGTAAATGGTCGCATTCAAGCCGGACTTATGGACAAATTGCCTGCTGATGATGCTATTTCCAAGAAAAAAGCTGTAAAAATTGCTGGTATTCATGGAAAACCAGATAACTTTGGCGTTGCAGTGCGTAATCAAGATAAAGAATTGCTTGAAATGATCAATGAAGGCTATAAGTATCTTATGGTTGATCCGCATTGGAATGAATTGAAGAAAAAGTATTTGCAAGATTAATTATTTTTAAACAAGTTCCCCCATCAAATTAGATGGGGGCTTTTTAATACTATGGAAACAATACAAACTCTTATTGATTCTCTTCCTTTTATTTTAGGTGGTAGTTTTGTTACTATTGCCAATGTTGCCATTGCCTTAGGTATTGGTTTAGTGCTAGGGGTGCCACTTGCTACATTGCAAGTTTATGGTCCTAAATTTTTAAGACAAATAATATCATTATATGTCTGGTTTTTTCGTGGCGTGCCTATATTAGTTTTGTTGTTTTTATTTTTTGGACTTTTTGTTTCATTTAATCTTGACGCAAACCCTTTTGTTATTTCCTGTGTAGTTCTTGGTTTAACCAGCACCGCCTATCAGTCTCAAATATATAGGGGAGCTATTTTAGCCATACCTCAAGGTCAAATGAAAGCTGCCCGAGCACTTGGCATGCGTGATAGCACCGCCATAAGGCAGATTATTTTACCTCAAGCTTTGCGCATGTCTATTCCGGGCTTTGCCAATGAATTTTCCATTTTGCTTAAAGATTCTGCTATTTGTTATGTTCTTGGAACTCAAGAAATAATGGCTAGAACTAATTTTGTTGCTTCACGTACCTATGAGCATTTAGCGTTTTTTGCCTTAGCTGGTCTTATTTACTTTGTTATAACAATTATTGGCTTTCGCCTTTTACGCATGCTTGAAAAAAGAACCTATATTCCGGGCTATGCCGTTTCTTGATTTTTTGCTTAAGGATTGACATGAAAACACCAGTATTACAAATAAAGTCTATTTCAAAAACCCTTGGTGGCAAGCTTATTTTAGATAATTGTTCCCTAGATATTCAAAGAGGCGAGCTTAAGGTATTAATTGGACCATCAGGGGCTGGAAAAAGTACATTATTGCAATGTATAAACTGCCTTATTCCCCCTGATAAGGGGCAAATATTTTTAGAAGGGCAAGAGCTAGATTTACACAATACGACAATGCTTTGTTCCTTTCGGGCTCAAGTTGGAATGATTTTTCAGGATTTTAATCTTTTTGATCATTTAACAGCAGAAGACAATGTTACCATTGCATTACGTAAAGTTCGTGGCTTTAGTAAAAATGATGCAAAGGATAGGGCTATGGCTGAGCTTGATAAAGTAGGTTTAGCTTTGCGTTCTAAATTATATCCAGCGCAATTATCAGGTGGGCAAAAGCAACGAGTTGCAATAGCCAGAGCTCTTGCCATGGATCCAAAGGTAATCTTGCTTGATGAGCCAACTTCCGCTCTAGATCCTGAGCTTGTGGGTGAAGTTTTAACAGTAATTCGTGATTTGGCACGTGGAGGCATGACTATGCTTATGGCAACTCACCAAATGGAGTTCGCCAAAGCCTTGGCCAATGAAATTATTTTTATGGAAAAAGGAAAAATAATTGAGCAAGGAAATCCTGATGATTTACTTTCTCGTGAGACTCGTACAAGAGAATTTTTCCATAAAATTGTAGATTTAGAAATAGATGCAAATAAAAATAAATCCGAATAAAAGAGCAATTTCATGATTGATTATACTTTCGTTTCAGAGCAGATTATGCCTGCACTAAACAAAGGTTTTTGGATATCTGTGTCCTTAATAGTACCATCAGCTATTTTGGGTTTTATAGGCGGTGTATTGCTTGGAATAGCAAGGGTTTACGCTTCTAAGTTTTGGCGTAAAGTCTCTGACTGGTATGTAAATATTATTAGAGGTGTTCCCTTAGCGGTACAGCTACTTATGATTTACTATGCCCTGCCTAAAATTGGACTGTACTTTGATCCTTATGTAGCTGCTGTTTTAAGTTTTACACTATGTTCGGCTGCATATCATTCAGAATATATTAGAGGCGCACTTTTTTCCATTCGTCAGGGGCAAGTTTTAGCGTCCAAAGCTTTAGGCATGACCAAGGCTCAATATATTACTCATATTATTGTTCCACAAGCTGCAAGGCGTGCCCTCCCTGGTTGTGGCAATGAAATTATTTATCTTATTAAATACTCATCATTAGCGCATTTTGTTACTGTTAATGATATTATGGGCGAAGGCAAGGCAATTGCCGCGTCAACATTTAGATTTACAGAAGTTTTTATAATTGTTGGTGCGTATTATTTGTTCTTGGTAACGCTTGCCACATGGATTTTACGCAAACTAGAAAAGCAATATCATATTCCGGGTTTTGGCGTAAATTCATGATTAATAATATCTCCAATATTCCTGACGCTTGGAGGGAATTTGTTCCTTTATTAAAGAATAATCAGCACCTTGCTGTATTACAAAATATTGACAGCTTAAGAGAAAAAGGGACAATAATCTATCCTAGTCAGGATAATATTTTTCATGCGCTTGACTATGTTGAGCCGCAACAAGTTAAGGTTATAATTTTAGGGCAAGACCCATATCATAATGAAGGGCAAGCGCATGGTTTGGCATTTTCTGTTTTAAATGACATTGCATGCCCTCCATCTTTAAAAAATATCTTCAAAGAAATTTCTCAAGATATTTACGGAACTCCTTTAGAAAAACAAAATTTGCCGAGCTCAAACTTAGCAAGGCTGGCAAGTCAAGGTGTTTTGCTTTTAAATACTATTCTTAGCGTGGAACAAAACAGTCCTCTAAGTCACGCTAATTTAGGTTGGCAAAAGATAACAACGAATATCTTGACATCCCTAGCAAGTAACACTTTTTTAGAGGGAAAAACAAAGCCCCTAGTAATTCTCCTATGGGGGAATTACGCTAAAAAATATGCATCAATTTTTGACAAATATAATATTCACTATATATTACAAGCTTCACACCCTTCACCTTTATCTGCAACAAGAGGTTTTTTGGGTTGCAAGCACTTTTCGAAGGCAAATGCCTGGCTTAAAGCTCATCATCAAGAACCAATTATTTGGTAGCTTGTTCGTATAGTGAATATTATCAAGTAAATAGGATAAGGTTATTTTTTTACTCATCCCATAAATCATCATCAAGAACCGTATATTTGCGTACAAAAACTTTTTCTGAATTTTCAATTATATTTAAAACTCCTTCTACTTGCACAAAAGCACCTAGGTGGTCATCTAAATCAACTCCCGCCCCTTTGGGAATAATAGTGTATTCTTTAGAATCAACCACCAACATTACATGCCCTTCCTTGGATCTAAATGGTAAAGGCGCAACATATCCCTTCATATTAATATTTGAAGACATGATTTTCAGATCTCTCTTTATAATTTTCTAATGTTTTATGCTCTACAGCATATTTTACAGCCACACATCAAATTAATTTTAATATTCCTAAATTGTTGTAAATTAAGAGTATTATTTAGGAAAAAACTTTATTGAGCAAGGTATAGTCAATAAAATAAAACCTTTAAGTGAAGGATTGCTTTTTCCTCTGTAAAAGTTGAACCAATTATACATATTTTTATTAATTTGACAATAAATTTGTTACCTTAAATACTTTATAGAAAATTTAGATATTTTTGTTAAAGTTTATTTAGAAATAAATTTTTAATTTTAGTGTTTTACAAATGTTTTTTTCATGCTAAGATAGCTTCAAATTCGTGCATTATTAATAACTGCCTCATTAAACATTTTATAATAAGGATATGTTATGAAAAAAAATTACATTGAAAAAAATTCTTTTAGGATGCTAAGCTCCTTTTTCATTTGCTTGTGCTTATTTTTGGGAGCTTGTTCAGGCAAAAAGGTAGAGGCGCAATTTGCTGAACCAAAGTTAAGTGTTAAAGGAAATAGTATTTCAAGTGCAGCAAAAACTCAACTTGGGAAAAAATATCGCTCAGGAGGCACATCACCCAAGACAGGCTTTGATTGTTCAGGTCTTGTTCAATGGGCTTATAAGGTTAATGGTGTTAAAGTTCCACGTGTTACATCAGCTCAAGCTAAGGTTGGTAAACGTGTATTGTCAAAACATGCTCGTCCCGGCGATATTATAGTTTTTAGAACTGGCAGATCAAGAACAGGTTTACATACTGGAATTTACGTTGGAAATAATAAATTTATTCACAGTCCACGTTCCGGAAAAAGTATTCGTATTGACACAATAAATACTTACTGGAAGCCAAGATTAATTTCAGTTAGACGCTTAGTATAGAGTTTAAGTAAACGCTGATTAATTCATTATTTTTTGGGGAAACTTTTTGTTAATATAAAAGTTTCCCCTCAAAGTATGGTAAAACCTCTTCAACAGGGCTTTTTGTCACACTACATGTTTCTGTAAAATTGCTCTCTATTGCTGACATGGTTTAAATAGGCTCTTGTTTCTCTATATGGTAAGCCTGTGACAAGACGTTCAAAGACTTGTTCTGGGGTCATAGCATTAATATTTGCAATGGCAGTAGCTTTTGAACCTCCGAAGAAAGGAAATAGTCGCCCTGGGCCCATGTTATATGAAGCTACGGTGCAATATTCACGAGAGCGTGGATTTTCAATACCTTGGAAATATTGAGTCATCATAAGCTTAAGAAAGGCAACTCCAAGTGTAATATTCATTTCAGGATTAGTGACTTGCTCAAAACTTAAATTAACAGAACGCCCATATACATATTTGTGCATAGCTTTTGCCGTAGTAGGTAATAGTTGCATAAGTCCCATGGCCTTAGCCGGACTAACCACTCTAGAATAAAATCCACTTTCAGTTTGGATTATAGCATATATAAGCGATTCACGCACGCCAAATTGAGCTGATGCCTTAGCAATATAATCTTTGTAGAGTGCGGCTCTTTGCATAACATCGCCACTTTCTCTGTATGCCACATAAGAATTTGGAAGTTTAGGAGTGAGTTTTGACCGTAAAGCATCAATGCTAGGTCTTTTTAAAGCGCACATAAAGTCAAAGCTAGCTTTTTGCATTTTTAAAGTGTTGCTTTCTTGAGCCCAGCGTAAAGGCTGACCTTTTACACTTAAAGCTTCGCCAAATTGGCTTGGTTGTAAGCTTATAAGATTTGATTGTACGGAAGCTAAGGGTTTGGCAAAATTCGGAATCATGCTTGAGTCATCATGAGCTAAAACTAAGGCTAAGGATGTTTTAGCCGCTTGTAAATTGGCTTTACTTGCTGTATTTAAAGATATACCTTTACTATGAAAATTCACCCAATCGAGATCGTCTAAATCACTTTGAGCAATATGGTCTGCTGTTGGAGAGTATGTTTCTACATCTTTTGTAACTTGGAAGCGCATGGACCATCCACCAACAGTATGTATAGGTTGAGGATAGTCTTCGGCACGCAACTTGATAGCTTGATTAGTAGCTAATCTGCGTACCTCAGTTCCTTCCATTTGGGGCACAAAACCTACAAGCATGATGGCAATTATAACTGTTGCGCCTGCATAAATTGTATAATTTAGAGCTTGACCAAAGTAAGAGAAAAATTTTTTTGTATTAGTTGAAATTTGCATAATGACTCCTCATTTAAACAGTCCATGTCGGTTGAGTTGTGTATGCAAAAAGATTGCCATTTAGTAAGTAATTATTTTTATTAACTTTAAATATATTATTTTCGAAAAAGTCAAAGCATTGACAAAGACAAATTAAAGGGAAAATTGCCAATGGATATTGATAATGTTGCTTCGGCTCTTAAAGAATTAGGTCATACTACACGTTTAACAATCTATAAACGCTTAGTAAAAGCTGGTGAGCAAGGTTTGGCCGTAGGTGTGATACAAAAAGATTTAGCAATTCCGGCTTCAACTTTAAGTCATCATATATCAGCCTTGGTATCTGTCGGTCTTATTCAGCAAAAGCGAGAAGGGCGAATATTGCGATGTATTGCGCAATATACTGTGCTCAATGCAATAATATCCTTTCTTATGGAAGAGTGTTGCGCTGAAAATAGATTAGGATAAAAAGAATGCGAGAAAGTTTTCCTCAAAAGAAATATAATAAATCAGCGTTTACTTAAAGTTATGGTTCAAGCAAATAAACCTTATAATTTTTACTTGTCTTTTTTGTCTTTATCGGCTATGTACTAGAACCCCCTAGTATGGGAAATTATTGTTTGGAGGCTGTGTAAATATGGCAAACCGTGAAACAGGAAATGAAGCTGAAATAAGCTTTGAAAGTGCTCTTGAAAACTATTTAAGTACCGATTTTGGTGACTTAGAAGAAGGTTCCATTGTAAAAGGCGAGATTGTACGTATTGGTGAAGACCATGTTCTTGTAGATGTGAACTTTAAATCCGAGGGGCAAATCCCCGTTCAGGAATTTCGTGACTCTGCTGGCAATTTTGTAGTGAAAGTTGGAGATAGTGTAGATGTGTATGTGGTGCGCAAAGATGAAGGGTCTATTACTCTTTCCTTTGAAAAAGCCAAAAGAATGCAAATTTTTGATCAACTTGAAGATGTTCAGGAAAAAAATACCGTTATTAAAGGATATATTGTACGACGCATAAAGGGCGGATACACTGTTGATATTGATGGCGTTGATGCTTTTTTGCCTGGCTCTCATGTTGACTTGCGTCCTGTACCTGATATGGATGCCTTGGTAAATCAAGAGTTTGAATTCCGTGTTCTCAAAATTAACC
>CAYJDL010000024.1:0-1868 GCA_964368885.1 uncultured Desulfovibrionaceae bacterium
GCAAGGTCCAATTCGTATTGCGTGGATGCCTCGAAAAAATAAAGCTTTAGGCGAACAAATAAAGGACGCTCTTACGCAAAGGCTCAGCTGGATTTACCCTGATAAAAAAATACAATGGGTGAAAATTCATAGAGTTGCTCACGAAAAAGTAGCATCAATATTAAACACTTGTCATATATTTTTAAGCTTAGGATTTCCTGAAGGCTTTGCCTTGCCCCCCTTAGAGGCTATGGCTTGCGGTTGTATTCCTGTGGGTTTTAGCGGACTTGGTGGTTGGGATTATATGCGTACATATCAATTACCAGACATATCAATGCCTTATCTAACAAAACCATGGTTTAACTTAGAAGACAGCTTTACTCAAAATTTGCAAGGCAATGGTTTTTATGTTGAAGATGCAAACGTACTTGGTGCAACCCTAGCCTTAGAAAAAGTTGTCTTATTGCTTGCATCTGGTGGTTCTGCTTTAGTGAATTTGCGAAAAAACATTGCAGAAACTGCTAAAACTTTTTCCAGTGAAGCTCAAAGGAAACAAGTTGAAACATCTTTTGCTGATTTTTTAGGCTAATTATGTCCAAAAAACTTTTTAGCACGCCTTGTGACTTAGCTCAGGAACTACTGCTAGATTCAGTACCATATGGTGTAGATAGTCATGCCCATCTTGATTCAAAGCAATTTGATGAAGATAGAGAAGAAGTTTTAGCTAGGGCTAAGGCTTGTTCAATTGGGCATATTGGGAATATTTTTTTAAGACCGGATGAATTTGTTGAGCGAGCAGCTTATTTTGTCAATCATCCGCAAGTATTTTTTATCCTAGGTATTCATCCTTGCGATGCCATGTATTGTAATGATGAAAACCTTAAACTTATGCAAGAGCATTTTGCTAAGGAAAAACGTTTGAAAGCTTTGGGCGAAATAGGTCTTGATTTTTATTGGGATAAATGCCCAAAAAATATTCAAGAACAGGCCTTTACTGCTCAACTTGCTTTAGCTAAGCACTTACACAAACCTATTGTTATACATTGCCGTGATGCGGCAGATGCAACCTTTGCTATCTTAGAGGAACAGGGATTTCAAGGTTATCCATTGCTTTGGCATTGTTTTGGTTCAAATATTAATGAAGCGAAACGAATAATAGATAATGGTTGGCATATTTCTATTCCCGGACCGGTTTCGTATCCCAAAAATGAACTTTTGCGTCAAGCTGTTGAATACATACCATTAGATAGAATTATGCTGGAAACTGATGCACCATACCTAAGTCCGCAACAGTTGCGTGGTAAACGCAATGAGCCGGCTTATACGGTTTATACTGTTCAAGCTATGGCGCAAGCAAAAAAAATGCCTGCCGTAGAACTTTGGAAAGCTTGCGCAGAAAATGCAATACACTTTTTTGGTCTTGATTCAAAACTATAAAGTAATATATTATTGAAAGAAACGTTGAATAATCTATTTTTTGGGGAAAACTTTTTTTGAATGTGGCTATTGCCTTAGCTCAGCACGGAAATATAATTTAAGCAAGTTCTGATTTAAATGTAAATTTTAAGATGGATTGCCACGAAAAAACGCTTGTAATTTCATTGTTTAAAAAAAATTAGGAGCGTTTTTTCTCGCAATGACTTTGCGTGTCACCATAAGTCACTGCGAGGAAGTGCCGCACTACTATCTACTTTAAAAAAGGGATAATGCGCGGCATGACGTGGCAGTCCATGCCTTTAAAAGTAGCATCAAACAATTAATAATTATACACCTAAGGATATATACTAGCTAAAGGTAATAGCCGTATTTTAAAAAAAAAAATTTCATCCCTTTCAAAAAAACTTTTAATAAAAATTTTTTTTAAACTTGCCGAAAATTATGAGCCTAAT
>CAYJDL010000024.1:1878-3432 GCA_964368885.1 uncultured Desulfovibrionaceae bacterium
AATAACAACGTTTCTCTTCATCCTCCCACAAAAAAAAATCATCACTTGATAACTTTCTTTCGAAATTTTGAAAAAATAGGTGCCAAAAGTTTAGGATAAAACTTAAATGACAAGGCTCCATAAACAATAGCAAAACCTAAACCGCTTAATCCTAAGGCTAAAGCATAGGGCCAAATTGAAGGCAAATTTTTGCTTTGTTCAAGTGTGTATTGGCTAATGGCAAAGGCCAATGCTGCACTTATAGAAGAAAATACAAGTGCTGCTCCTAAATCTTTTCCAAGTCCACTAAAGGCTAAAGAACCTTGACGTTTTTTCCAGATATATCCAACTATTACAATATAGGCAATTACCCCAATTAAGCTGACAACAGCAATCCCCATTGCGCCATAAGCTAAAGAATAATAAAATAAAGGTAGGGAAATGATGGTTACTGCTGTGCCTGTAAGAGCAGGTGTCAAGGTGTCGCCAAGAGCGTAAAAAGCTCTACCAAGTACCATTTGTACTCCCCATAAGGGAACAGCTAAAAGCATTATTTGCAAAAGAGGAGCTGCAAGCAAAGTATCATTCGCTGAAAATTTACCACCTTCAAATATAAAACCTATGCAAGGTAGAGCTGTTGCAATCATTAAGGCACTTAATGGCAGAAGCAATATTGTGCTGGTATGCATAGCTTTAGCTAAGGTCTGATTAAATGTTTTGAAATTATTTTGTGCGGCCAATGCTGCCAAGAAAGGATAGGACGCTACAGCCATAGCTTGGCCTACAATACCTACCGGAACTTGAGATATTCGCCTAGCATAACTCAATAGTGAAATAGCACCATCTCCGGCCATAGAACCAAATATTCGCATAAATTGTTCATTTAGCATTACAATTGATTGCCCTAACATTAAAGGTAATGCCATATATAGAAAATATTTAAATTGGGGATGGCGTAGGTTCTGCCACCTAGGGGAAATTAATTGTACTCCAACGCCACCAACAGTATGTTTAATGAATGTTTCCTCATTTTTATCAGCATCATACTCATAACCTTGTCCCCGAAAAGCAGCCCAATAGGGTAAGATGAAGGCTCCAAGAGCTGCTCCAATGGACACCCCAACACAAAAACCCATCATGCCCTCAGCAATCCCAAGGTATGGAATGCCTATACCAAAAATTATAATACAACCATTATAAATAAGAGGTGTTAATGCAGGTACATAAAATTGTTTACGCAAAAATAATAAGGCAGAAAAACATGCACCGCTTACAAAAAAAACTTGAGCCGGAAGAATAAGGCGTAAAAAATAAGCTAGGCGTTCACTTTGTTCAGGGCTAAAGCCCGGAGCTACTAATTTTGCTAAGGGAGTTGCCCAAATCCAAGCAATAATAGTTAATAAACTAACGGCAAATAAAGCCCACCAAAAGACAACTGAAAAAAAACGCCACGCATCTTTGCTATCCTTAGCAAAAAGACGAGAAAGCATGGGCATAAGAGTTATTGAAACATAACCGCCAGCCAATAAGTAATTTATGAAATCCGGAACGACAAATGCAGCAAAGTAAAGATCC
>CAYJDL010000024.1:3442-8655 GCA_964368885.1 uncultured Desulfovibrionaceae bacterium
TCCGCTTCATCTGATGCGCCAAATTGCCATGAAATGACTTTATCACGCAATAAACCCATAAAACGTGAGAGCATAATGCTTATACCCATAATGAGGGCTGCTATACCCATATTGCGAATTCTTGAGTTTAGTGCCATATATTTTTACCTCATGTGTAATACTGTAAAGAAAATGTTGGTTTATAATTATTGTTCTAGGAAACTTTTTGTGCAAAAAAGTGTCACGGATAATGTTTTAGCTAACTTACCGCTTTTAGGCAAGAAGCAAAAAGTCTACCTTGATGACGATTTATGCATATCGGCTTAAATATACGTCATCTACTTTACCTCCCACCTACACCACTTTCCAGCTTACACAAAGTTTTCAACATACTATAAGTTGTTATTTTTTTTCTTATAATATCCTATAGTCTAAAAGTTTTTCAGTATTACTTTGAAAATTTATTAAAATCTATTGCCTATAAGGCTGTTCTTTGATAGCTTTATCACTAACCTGCTTACTGTCTTTTGCGTATACTTACAATTATTAAGTGAGTTTTTGCATTAGCTTGATGCTTAACATTGGAGAAATACAATGCAATATGGTAAATTAGTTTACTTAATGGGTCCATCAGGTGCTGGAAAAGATACTTTACTAAGCTTAGTAAAGGGCGTTTGTCATGAAAAGGCAGAGCATTTGCGACCGTTATATGTAGCAACAAGGCATATAACGAGACCTCCTTGCGATAGCATTGAAAAACATATCTCTTTGAGTAAGCAAGAGTTTTTGTACCTTTTATCTAAGGGGCATTTTATTTTACATTGGCAGAGCCATGGTCACTTATATGGCATTGGTAAAGATGTAAATGTGGCTTTGGCTCATAATTGCTTAGTTCTTATGAATGGTTCTAGAGCATACTTGCCCCAAGCTCAAAGACTTTTTCCTGACCTTGTCCCCATTCTTTTACAAGTTGACCAAGAAGTACTACAAACAAGACTTTGGACTAGAGGACGAGAGGATGCCAAGCAGATACAAGAGCGAATGGAAAGATGCATAGAAATTGAAAGTGAATCTGGTTTTATGTATACTATCAATAACTCCGGAACTTTAGAAGGAACTTTACATACGTTTAAAAATTTACTTACTCAGCTGAGAACCATTAGTCCGCAGGAGCAATCCTTGCTTTTGCCTACACAGGATAATCAAAGTCACAATAGAAAATCATCTGTTTAAGAATGATTATGATTTAACACAATAATATACATGCAACGCTATAAATGTACAATTGCCTATATAGGAACACGCTATGCCGGTTGGCAAATTCAAGAAGAAGCAAAGGCACCTTTAACAATTCAAAGTGAATTAGAAAAGGTGCTTTTAAAAGTATGTGGCAAGCTTGTTCGTATTCATGGAGCTGGGCGCACTGATGCTGGAGTGCATGCTGATGGGCAGGTAGCTCATTTTGACTGTGCTTTACAAAAAAGCCCTAAGGAATGGGAGCAAATTTTTGCTAACCTTCTTCCTCATGATATTAATGTGTATAAAGTTGAAAAGGTAGAACACGATTTTCATAGCCGATTTCAAGCAAAAAATAAATCCTATGCGTATACTTTATGGATAGGTGATAAAAGCAAAATTCCACCACGCCTTAGACCCTTTGTTTGGCCTTGTTCCAAACAACTAGACGTAAAATCCATGAATGCAGCCTTGGTGTACTTACAAGGTGAGCACGATTTTTGTGCTTTGCAAAATGTTGGAACTCGTCTTGAAAACACAGTACGCACTATGTATCATCTTGAAATTATACAAGGTTCAATATGGGCTCCGAGCTTTTTGCAATCCAGTCTGCTGACATTTAATGTAAAGGGTGATGGTTTTTTAAAGCAAATGGTGCGTAATATGATTGGCCTATTAGTTGCTGTTGGCCAAGGACGCTTAGACCATAATACTATACCTAAACTTTTGGCTGAAAAAAATAGACCTAAATTGCCAGCTACTGCGCCAGCATGTGGATTAACTTTGATGAAGATAGAATATTAAAAAAATGGGTAAAGAGCATAAACTCCTTACCCATTTAAACTTATTTTATAAGGTATTAGTTAAGTGGTTGTAGGATAAACTCACCCTTACTATTGACCTTATAAGCACGATAAAATTCACCTACACGGTCGCCTTTATCGTTAAAACCAATTTCTCCGGAAAATCCTGGAAGTCCCTTTAAGTTAGGTAAAAATGCCATAATATCAGCAGAAGTTTTTTTACCTGCTTCTAAAGCAGACACAAGAGCTTTAAAAGCATCCCCTGCTAAAATGGAATAAACGGACAAAGGAATGGCATTGTATTTTGCTTTATAATCTTTTAAAAACTGAGTTGCTGCAGCAGAATCAAGGTCTTGAGGAAGTGGAGGACTGATGAAAACATAATCAGTAGCAGCTTTATTACCGGAAATCTTAACTAAATCTTGGTGATTGGAAGCATCGCCACCGAGTAAGGGAACATTCCAACCCATTTCACTTTTCTGACGAAGTAAAAGACCGGCTTCAGGATAGTAACCTGTAAAAAATACAGCTTCAGGTTTAGCAGAGCGCAATTTAGTCAAAATTGCATTATAGTCACGCTCACCTGGGGTTAAAGCGTCATAAAAAACAATTTTTACACCTTCTTTATCTAATACGGCTTTAATTTCTTCAGCAAAGCCCTTGGCATAAGAAGAGTTATCATGTAAAAGTGCAACACTTTTATAGCCGTTTTTGATGATAGTTCTGGCAGCGGAAGCACCTTGGGCATCATCTCTTGGGCAGGTGCGGAAAAAGTTTTTAAAACCTTTTTCAGTTAAACGAACAGAAGTAGCTCCGGTTGCAACTTGAACAACGTTAGCCTCGTTTAATAAATTTTGAGTAGCTTCGGTTACTGCTGAACCATAGGTACCAATAATAGCAACAGCACCTGCAGTAACAAGCTTTTGAGCAGCAAGGGCAGCAGTACGAGGATCACCAGCATCATCTTCAATAATTAATTTAATGGTATCACCATTAATGCCGCCTTTAGCATTAACTTCTTCCACTAAGATGGAAACAACATTTTTCATGTCTTGTCCTTCTGACGCCCATTTACCAGTCAAAGGACACATTAAACCAATGATAATTTCACCAGCAAAGGCCATTGTAGCACCAGCAAAAGAAAGCATTAAAACACAAAGAAGCGCAAAAAACTTTTTCATCTTTCCTCCCAAGGAATTTAAAATACGAGTATATAAAATACTCAAAGGCATAATAGCTTAAAAATAAGAAAAAGGAAATATTTTTTTTAAGCTTTATAAAAACTTTTTTTAATATACTGTTTTATAAGGAAAATTATTCAAATATTGTTTATACAATCAAAACAAATTAGAAATTTTCCAGTTTATAATTTGTTTTTGAGAAAGATTTTTGCGATCAAAAGTCTTTCCCCAAAAATATATTATTCAGCGTTTTTTTAGATAGTGTCTTACTTTGTAGCTGCATGATTTAAAGGACCATGCCCTTTTCCAGGTGCATACGACTTACGAAGCCCCAAATTTACATATTCTTGAGCCTTAGTAATACAAGTTCTTAAGGATAATCCAAGACCTAAAAAAGTAGCAATTGCGGCTGCAAGTGTACAGCCTGTACCGTGGTTATTTTGTGTAGTTACATGGGCTTGGCTTAAGGCTATTGGTTTTTCATCTGCTATGCATAGCCAGTCATTAAGCACTATTGTATCTTCAAAGTGCCCACCCTTGATGAGCACAGCCTTTGCTCCCATGTCTAATAGCATCTTACCAGCTTTTGCTATATCATCAGCATCATTAATAGTATGCCCTGTAAGTAATTCTGCTTCCGGTCTATTGGGTGTTAACAAGGTAGCTAAAGGGATAATGCGTTCTTTTAGGGTGTTTACTGCATCGTCTTGCAAAAGTTTATGACCGCTTTGACTTACACAAACAGGGTCAATAACCAAGGGGAAGTTTACTTTTTCAAGTTCAGTAGCTAAGGCTTGCATTATATCAGAAGAAAAAAGCATTCCGGTTTTTGCCGCTGCTACATTAAATCCATCTAAAACAGCATTAAGCTGTTGCACAGCAAAGCTAGGTTCAGGTGCATGAATACCAGTGACCCCAAGACCATTTTGAGCGGTAAGTGCTGTAATAACACTCATTCCATACCCACCAAGTGCCATAATAGTTTTTAAGTCAGCCTGAATACCTGCTCCGCCACCACTGTCGGAACCGGCTATTGTCAAAATATTTGGCGGTTGTAACATAAACTTTCCTTTTTTAGCTTAGAGCTTATCCGTAAATAACGTTCCGTGGGCAATTACTGCGTCAAAGCACATTTTTTCTTGTACTTGCCTCACGTTACATTTATTTACGGACAAGCTCTTATTGTAACTTTTTCCACCAAGCTCCAAAGCTTTGGGTGTCATCATTAATTTGAATAACTTCCCCTATCATGGGTGTCAATAAAAGATAATCTTTATCTTTACTAGCTACTTCAATCATATCCAATGGATCTTTCCAGTCATGCAAGGCAATAGCAAATTTACTATTATGTGAAGTTAAAAATCTTTTCGCACCTAACTGAGTAGCAGCTAAAGCAGCATCTTCGGGTAAAAGATGAATGTGAGGCCAACTTTTAGGGTTGAACTGTCCAACATCCAAGACAACAAGTTCAAATTTTAAAACTTTTTCTGCTATTTCTTGAAAATGGTCAACATATCCGGTATCACCTCTAACAAAAATCTTTCTTGTAGGAGTAAAAAATCCAAATCCACCCCATAAAGTTTTATTTCTGCTCAAAAGGCGGCTTGAATAATGTCTGGCAGGAAGAATTTGCACCTTCAAATTATCATTAATCTTTATACTATCATACCAATATCCTTCCCAAATATTTTCCGGCGCGTACCCCCAGTGCTCAAGATGAGCACCAACTCCAAGAGGTGCAATGACTTTTTTCACCTTTCCACGCATGGCTTTCATCACTTCATAATCTAAGTGATCATAATGGTCATGAGTTATAAAAATATAGTCAATGGTTGGCATGTCATCTAAATGATAGACATTTGTTCCGTCAAAAGATCTATTCAAAAATGAAAAAGGTGCAGCATAATCAGTAAAGACCGGGTCAATCAATATACGTACACCTTCCAGTTGCATATAAAACGAAGCATGTCCCAGAGGAACTATTACATCTTGCATAGGTGTTTGTGCTGCAAGT
>CAYJDL010000024.1:8665-18001 GCA_964368885.1 uncultured Desulfovibrionaceae bacterium
GGTACGCTTACCGCCTTTATCAAAATGAATTTTATACATAAGCACCAAAAAACTATCCCTTTCTAAATTAGTCGGGTCAGGCATGGTATTATGAAAAGCATTATCTTTATAGTTAGGGCTTTGTTCAATACGTTTTAGGCGTTCACCACTTGGATCTGCTCCAAAACGTTCATGCGTAAAAGTTATATATCCAAAACATAGCAAACAAATTACAGTAATTAAAAGCCATGTACGTTTTTTCTTAAGCATATCATTGTCCATAAAATTGGCAAATTGTTAAAATCAAATTATTCATGCACATATTCCACTTCAATGTCAGGAAACTCTTCTTCTTCTTCACTTATTACTTCTTTATAATGTAAAAGCGGTGAATTTTGGTCTAAACTATCTCTCATATCCCAAATATACTTTACTAACTCTTCAATTCCATCACCATGCATGGCTGAAATAAAGAACACATGACGATTATCAGCTTTTGCCCTTGCTTTTAAGGTATTTAACTCATCCTCACTTGCCGTATCTATTTTATTAATAACTTCAATTTGCACACGCTCTCCAAGAACACTGTCAAATTGACACAATTCAGCATTAATAAGTTCAAAACCTGCCCAAGGATTATCTATATGTATATCTGTAATACTTAAAATATGAATTATAAAACGTGTACGCTCAACATGTTTTAAAAAACGTGTCCCAAGTCCTTGCCCAGTATGCGCACCTTCAATAAGACCGGGAATATCTGCTATAACCATACGCCTTCCCGGATCAAATTCATCTATCATTACGCCAAGATTAGGAATAAGTGTCGTAAAAGGGTAGGCAGCAATTTTTGGCTTAGCAGCGGAAACTTTTGAGATAAAAGTAGATTTTCCGGCATTAGGAAGCCCAACAAGACCGGCATCAGCAAGAATTTTTAATTCAAGTCGTAACGTGCGCTCTTCTCCAATCTCACCGGGTTGGGAAAATCTAGGGGCACGCATGGTAGAGGATTTAAAGTGCTCATTGCCCTTGCCTCCTCTGCCTCCTTTGGCAAGCACAAAATCATTTTCCTCTTGACCAAGGTCAGCAATTAAAACTTCACCTTCCGGTGTTTGCTCAAATATTAAAGTACCAGGCGGTAAACTTAAAACTAAATTTTCCCCCTTGCGTCCATGACATTGACTACCCATCCCAGGTTGACCATTTTGCGCCTCATAATGTCGCTTTAAGCGAAAATCATATAATGAAAGTAAGCGGGCATTAGCTTGTACTAAAACGTTACCGCCATTACCGCCATCTCCTCCATCCGGACCACCCTTTGGGACAAATTTTTCACGTCTAAAAGATACGCAACCATGCCCACCTTTTCCTGCTTTAACAGTTATTACTGCTTCATCTACAAATCGCATATCAATTCTCTTAAAAAAAAACCGCATCGGAAAGGACCCTAAGGTTTATTCCTATGCGGTGTTATTGACCTAATATCAATTAAAACTTTATAACTGCTATTATGTGGTCAAAAAATGTAAACACAAAGTGATTGAATATTATCCTTTATACGATTAATTATTATTAAATAGATCATTAAAGGAAGTTTATCTTAATCACATTGCGAAAAACAGCTATTAAACTGCCTCAATATGAACTCTTGTTAAAACACGACGTTTACGAACGTATTTTTCATATTTCACAACACCATCAATCTTGGCAAAAAGGGTGAAATCACGACCCATGCCAACATTATTGCCGGGATGAACCTTAGTTCCTAATTGACGAACAAGAATATTACCTGCAAGAACTACTTGACCGCCAAAACGCTTAACACCACGTCTTTGCCCCTGACTATCACGTCCATTGCGTGATGAACCGCCTGCTTTTTTATGTGCCATAAAAACCACTCCTTGATAATCATTTAAGAATTAACTTGCAAACTTAAATGATTTAGAGAATAAATAGCTAAATTTACTATCATTGTGCAAGATTCATCAATATATTGACAAAACCTTAGCAACTCATATTTGCGGACAAAAGATTAAGCTGTAATGCCAACTACTTTTAAAGTAGTCAAATCTTGACGATGTCCACGTAATTTACGTGAATCATTACGACGCCAACGCTTAAACACCATAATTTTATCGCCACGACCTTGCTCTAATACTTCACATTTAACGGTAGCATTTTCCACATAAGGACTGCCAACTTTAAAGTTTTCACCGCCAAGTAAAAGTACCTTATCTAGCACAAGACTTTGACCAACTTCAACTTGAAGACGGTCTACAACAATCTTGCTACCCTCTTCAACTCTAAACTGCTTACCACAAGTTTCAACTATTGCATACATATTAAAAACCTCCAAAAGAGAAAGTGCTAATTGCACTACTTTTGTTTTTTTGTCAAGTAATAATTAAGCCTAATTTCAATTTTTATTTTTAGTTATTTCAAATATTATAATATTATTATATGGATATAACTTTGAAAAAAGACTTGCCCTAAAAAATTTACAAGTCACCGGAAAAAGAAGCACTGCAAATATCATACTGTATTGGACTATATATTGCAAAGATTTTTTCTTTAAAAAAATTCTTAACAAAACGCTAAATTAATCTTTTTATGTGGCTATTGCCTTTAGTCAGCAAGTATATTCTTAGGTGTGTAACTATTCGTTGTTTAACGTGATCTTTAAAGACATGGATTGCCACGTCAAAGTGATTAGCGTTTTTTCGTGACAATCCATTTTGAAAACTACGTCAAACAACAAATTTTTCATATAAATAACAATATCTTATCAACCATTAAGCACGCTAATTGTAGCTTGTGCAATCTGTAATTCTTCATTTGTTGGAATAATCAGCACAGGTATTTTTGAATCTTTAGTACTAATGACTCTGGCTTCGCTTTTACGCAAGTCATTTTCAGCTTCATCAAGGATAATGCCTAAGGGCTCTAAACCTTTAATAACATGCCTACGCACTAAATTGTCATTTTCTCCTATACCGGCGGTAAAAACAATGGCATCCACTTTTCCAAGCAAGAAGAAGTATGCACCTAATTGTTTCTTAATACTACGCACTAACATATCAAAGGCTAATTGTGCTTTTTCATCACCTTGCTCACGTTTACTGTGAATATCACGCATATCACTTAGCTCGCAAATACCTAACAAACCAGACTTTTTATTAAGCATAGTGTCAATTTCTTCAGGAGTAGCTTGCATTTTATCCATTAAATATGGAATGATAGCGGCATCAATTGTTCCGCACCGTGTGCCCATCATAAGCCCTTCAAGGGGTGTAAGCCCCATGGAGGTATCTAAGCAAATGCCATTTTGTACTGCCGATGCAGAGGAACCATTACCAAGGTGAAGGGTGATGGAATTTAATTGATTTAATGGTTTATTTAGAAACTCAGCTGTTTTTTTAGCTATATAGGTATGCGATGTTCCATGAAAACCGTAGCGACGTACATGATGCTTTTCGTAAACCTCATAAGGTAAGGGATAGAGAAAGGCTTCAGGCTTTAGACTTGCGCCAAATTCTGTATCAAAAACACCAACATTTGGAACATTAGGAAGTAATTTTTCTACAACTTCAATGCCCATAAGATTGGCTGGGTTATGCAATGGACTTAAGGGATTGCATTTTGCAATAATTTCTTTAACTTTTGCATCAATAAGTATGGGATGCTCTATATCTTCTCCGCCGTGTACAACTCTATGTCCTATGGCTTTGATTTCTTGAATATCCTTGATGACACCCTTTTCATCATGTGTCAGCATGCGAAAAATTTCTTCCATAGCTTGAATATGAGTAGGAAAAGCTTTTTCTTGAATCATTTTTTCTTCTTGAGAAGAACTTGGATAAATTTTATGTGTCAGTGAACCTAGGCTTGCTCCAATACGTTCAACAATGCCGGAGCAAAGGACACTTTCATCGCTCATGTCAAAGAGCTGGTATTTGCAAGAGGAAGACCCTGCATTAATTACCAGAATTTTCATATAATCTCCTTATTTTTTATCAGCTGCAGCTTGAATTGCAGTAATTGCCACAGTGTTGACAATATCAGGTACGCTACAACCACGGGATAAATCGTTAACAGGTTTGTTTAGCCCTTGAAGAACAGGCCCTATGGCTATGGCATTGGCGGCACGTTGCACGGCTTTATAAGTATTATTTCCTGTATTTAAGTCAGGGAATATAAAAACTGTTCCCCGTCCTGCTACCTTACTATTAGGTAATTTAGTGCGTGCCACATGAGGGTCAATGGCTGCATCATATTGCAATGGACCTTCTAAAAGCAAATCAGGTGCCATTTCTTGCGCAATTTTAACGGCCTCGACTACTTTTTCCACGTCAGCACCCTTGCCCGATGTTCCTGTCGAATATGAGAGCATAGCAACTCTTGGCTCAATGCCAAAGACTTTAGCGGTATGAGCAGAAGCAACTGCAATGTCAGCTAATTGTTGAGCAGTTGGATTAGGATTAACAGCGCAATCACCAAAAGCTAATACTCTATCGCTAAGGCACATTAAAAATATTGAAGAAACAATGGAGCAATTGGGTTTAGTTTTAATAAATTCAAAAGCCGGACGTATGGTATGAGCTGTTGTATTTACTGCCCCCGAAACCATTCCATCAGCATGATTTTTATGCACCATCATTGTGCCAAAATATGTCGGATCTGCCATAAGGTCATGGGCTTGCTCTTCTGTCATGCCTTTTGCTTTACGCATTTGGTAGTAAGTTTCAACATATTCTTTATAATCTGGTGAATGAATAGGCTCAATAATCCTTGCCTTTGACACGTCAATACCTAGGTCTGCTATGCGTTTTCCAATTCTGTTGGCATTTCCAAGCAAAATAATATCAGCTACGTCACGCCTTAAAAGAACATCGCTAGCTAATAAGATGCGCTCTTCTTCGCCTTCAGCAAGTACAATGCGCATTTTCTCATGCCTGGCTTTGTCAATTAAATCAAATTCAAACATCATGGGTGTAACCCTAGTGGGTTTATCATTAATTAAACGCTTACTAACTTCTTTTGCATTAATATGCCGTTCAAAAAGTCCCAAGGCAGTATTAACTTTTTGCACATTATCAGGCTCAATGCGTCCATATAGTTGAGAAAGCATTTGAACTGTTTTATAGGTATGGTCACTGGTAAGTAAAATGGGCACAGGTACGCCTGTCCAACCTTCTAAAAGCTGATGCACGCCCAAGGGCAAACGTATGCCTCCTGTAAGCAAAACACCTGAAATGTCAGTATATGAAGACGAAACCCTAGAAACAAGGGACGCAAGGACAATATCAGTACGATCCCCCGGTGTAATAATCAAGTTTCCATCATTAATATAATCCAGAAAGTTATTCACTTGCATGGCAGCAATCAAATAATTTCCTACCAAGGTATCCATGCGGTTTGCACCGTAAAGCACTTCAGCATTAAGCCACTTAGCAACGTCATTCATGGTGGGTTTACCAAGTGATGGCTCGTCAGGCATATTATAAATAAGAATTTCTTTTTCCGCTGTTCTTTGAGATAAAGCTTCACGCAAATCGCTTTTTTCTGTTTCGCTTAAATCTGCTCTATTGACCACAACTGAGAGCACATCGACCCGCTTGGCTTCGAGTTGGTCTAAGATAGTTTGTGTTGAATCAATTACTTCATCAATATTTTTACCATGCCCACTGGCAACTAGCATCATAACTGAGCCAAGATTAGCGGCTATATCTGCATTAAGTTCAAATTCAAAACTGGCATCTTGCCCTAAAAAATCAGTACCTTCACAAAGAACAAAATCATACTCTTCAACTATACGATGATATTTTTCTAAAATATTTTGGATTAATAGATTGCGTTGTCCATGATTGATTAAATGCCTAGCCTCATCCAAGGTGTAGGCAAAAGATTCTGCATATGTTTGTTTTAATTTAAAAAACTTCATCATTAAATTTATATCATGATCTTTATCATCCAAAAGAGGCTCATTGATGATGGGTCTAAAAAAAGCCACTTTGCGCATATTGCGAATAAGTAATTGCATCATGCCAAGGACAATAGCAGATTTTCCGGAGCGAGCTTCCGTAGCAGAGATATAAAGACTTTTATACATTAGTGCACCTACCGAAATGAGTTAAAAGACTGTTGGTTGAATAGGTAATGATAATAACTTGTAATTATTTTCACAAGAAAACGCTAATTTATTCCTTTTTCTTGGACTTAACACAGTTGAACAAATTAAAAATCAATTTAAATAACTTTTTACTTTCACTTTCAAACTTAATATTTTCAAAGCTTTTTAAATATATACAATGCAAATGAAAAGTTTTTTGAAAGGGGTCTGGGGAAAAGCTTTTTTCCAAAAAAGTTTTCCCCAGAAAAGTAATCAGTCAGCAATTATTTAATAAGTGCTGTTTTATTTGGTAATTATATAATACTAATCTTCTTCAATACCGGGCATTTCAGAAAGCATTTTGTAATGCTTATAACGCTTCATATATTGCTTTTGAAGATCGGCCTTAAGTACAGGTGAAGCTTCAGGGTCGATTTTATCAAGAGCTGCATAACGAGTTTCACCCATGATAAAGTCATATAAAGTTCCGTCAGGTTCTTTACTCTCTAAAACAAATGGATTTTTACCTTCATCAGCCAAGAGAGGGTTATAACGATATAAAGGCCAGTAACCGCTAGTAACAGCAAGCTTACCTTCTTCCATGGTCTTACCCATACCCTTGCGAATACCTTGGTTAATGCAAGGAGAGTAAGCAATTACAATGGATGGTCCATTATAGGCTTCGGCTTCACGGAAAGCTTTAATTACTTGGTTTTTATCAGCACCCATGGACACAGAAGCAACATATACATAACCATAACTCATGGCCATTGCGCCAAGATCCTTTTTGCCCATACGCTTACCGGCAGCAGCAAATTTAGCAATAGAACCTAAGGGAGTTGCTTTAGAAGCTTGACCACCAGTATTGGAATAAACTTCTGTATCCATTACCAATACATTTATGTCCTTACCTGAAGCAAGAACATGGTCAAGACCACCATAACCAATATCATATGCCCAACCATCACCACCAAAAATCCACATGCTCTTTTTGGTGAATAGGTCATCCATATGCCAAAGGTCATGAGCAAGAGGATGGTCAATCATATCAAGTCCGCTTAGAACTTTATCGCCATATTCTTGCGATGCGTCAGCATCATTCATATTTTCTAGCCAGCCTTTACAACTGTCAACAAAGTCAGCATTTAAACCCTCAACTTCAATGAGCATTTTAATGCGATCTGCAAGTGCGGCACGGCGTTGTTCATAAGCCATTTCAATACCAAAGCCAAATTCGGCGGCATCTTCAAAGAGGGAGTTGCCCCATGCAGGACCATGACCATATTTATTGGTAGTATATGGCGTAGTTGGAGAAGAAGCACCCCAAATTGAAGAACAACCAGTAGCGTTGGCAATAATCATACGATCGCCAAACATTTGAGTCAAAAGCTTAACATATGGAGTTTCACCACAACCGGCACAAGCACCTGAAAATTCATGTAGTGGCTGTTGCAACTGCGAACCCTTTAAGGAATTGCGAGGCAAGATGTCATCCTTAAGCTCAATATTTGCTGTAGCAAAGTCGAGATTTGCTTTTTGGGCTTCTATTTGAGTGTCTAAAGGCTTCATTACCAAGGCTTTAACCTTTGCCGGACATACATCGGCACAAGAACCGCAACCAAGGCAATCTTCAGCGTAAACTTGCATACGCATTTGTAAACCTTTAAGTTCTTTACCTTGAGCAGGTTTTACTGCAAAGCTTTCAGGTGCGTTTTGCAATTCATCATCACTTGCAATAACAGGACGAATGGTTGCATGCGGACAAACAAAGGAACATTGGAAACACTGAATACAATTTTCAACTTGCCATTCAGGCACTGCAAGAGCTACACCACGCTTTTCATAAGCAGCAGTACCAAGAGGCATAATACCGGCTGGGTCCATTGCAGATACAGGTAATTTATCACCCTGTTGCGCTAAAATTGGACGTACAACCTTTGCAATATATTCTGGGTCACCACCTAAAGCACCACAACCGCAAGCGCAACCGCTAGAACATGCTTCATCATTGCAACATGCGTCAACTGCATCTGCCCATGCTGTAGGATATTTTACTTCTTGCACAGCATTTAAAGCTCCATCCACAGCGGCAATATTCATATTAACAATTTTATCGCCCTTGGAACCATAGGTTTTTTTGATGGAATCTTTAAGTAAATTTACTGCTGTTTCAAAATCTAAAACATTAGCAAGCTTAAAGAAAGCAGTTTGCATAATCATATTAATACGACCGCCAAGACCAACTTCTGTTGCTAGTTTAACGGCGTCAACATTGTAAAACTTTAAATTCTTACGAGCAATGGCACGTTTCATATTAGCCGGAAGTTGTTTTTCCATATCTTCCAAGGACCATTCGGAATTAAGTACAAAAGTACCGCCATCCTTAATTCCTTCTAACATATCGTATTGATTAACATAAGCAGCTTTATGACAAGCTACATAATCAGCTTGAGTAACAAGATATGATGACTGAATAGGCTTTGTGCCAAAGCGTAAATGCGATACGGTAAAGCCACCGGACTTTTTGGAGTCATAAGCAAAATAAGCTTGAGCATACATATTAGTATTGTCACCAATAATTTTAATAGCTTGCTTATTCACACCAACTGTACCGTCAGCTCCAAGACCATAGAATTTACATTGAACAGTGCCTTCAGGAACGGTATTAATTTCAGTATCAAGATCTAAAGATGTAAAGCTTACATCATCGTTAATACCTACAGTAAAGTGATTTTTCGGACAAGCACTAAGCATATTATCAAAAACAGCCTTAGCCATGCCGGGAGTAAAGTCTTTTGAGCCAAGACCATAGCGACCACCTACTAAGGTAGGAGTACCAAGCTTAGAGCCGCCTTCTAAATAAGCTGTGCATACATCTTGATATAGTGGTTCCCCTAGGGCTCCGGCTTCTTTAGTACGATCAAGCACGGTAATAGTGCTGGCAGAAGCAGGGATAGCACGAAGTAGGTGTTCTGTGGAGAAAGGACGGAATAAACGAACCTTTACAAGACCTACACGTTGACCTAAATTATTCAAATAGGTCACAGTTTCTTCAATAACTTCACAGGAAGAACCCATTGCAATAATTACACGATCAGCTTCAGGGTCTCCAACATAATCAAAAAGCTTATAAGGACGGCCAGTAATTTTGGCAACCTTTTTCATATTTTCAAGCACAATGCCTGGCACTGCATCATAATAAAGGTTAGCAGCTTCACGATTTTGGAAATAAATATCTGGATTTTGCG
>CAYJDL010000025.1:0-1715 GCA_964368885.1 uncultured Desulfovibrionaceae bacterium
TACAAAAAAAGCTCCCCCCAAAGAAAAAAAGAATAAATCAGCGCTTTCTTAAGATAGATAGTTTTTCAAAACAGCAATAAGTTTTTCCATATCAATGGGTTTAGCCACATGAGCATTCATGCCACTATCAAAAGCTTGCTCAATATCATCTCTAAAGGCATTGGCCGTCATAGCAACAATGGGAATAGTGTTAGCATCGGCACGTTCTAATTGGCGAATGGCTTTAGAAGCTTCATATCCGTTCATTGTAGGCATTTGAATGTCCATTAAGATAAGGTCATAATAGCCTTCTTGTGACTGTGAAAAGACTTTAACCGCTTCGCTTCCATCATCAGCTTCATCAATAATCAACTCAAAAGGTGACAACAACTCCATTGCAATCATACGATTAATATCAACGTCGTCAACAAGGAGAACACGTTTGCCAGCTTGAATTGTATCCTTTTCGCTTTGAGTTGTAACTTCAGTAAATGCACTTAAATCCCTTTTTAACCAAAGAAGCATTGAGAATTCACTACCGACATTTTCTGTGGTAACAACTTCTATATCACCACCTAAAAGTTTGGCAATACTTTTATATAGATAATCCAAGTCCAGTGCCTCCAAATTTACGAGTTATGTGACTTCCACCTTGCTCAAAGGGATTAAACAAGTTTTGAAGATGTTCTTGAGATATTCCAATACCTGTGTCCTTAACAGAAAAGTAAATATAATCTCTGTCGTTTTTACTTTTGCGTATCTGGATAATAAAATCTATTGATCCAAATTCTGGCGTAAATTTTACTGCATTGCCCAATAGATTAATGATAATTTGACGTAAACGCAAACTATCGGAAATATAAGCATCGCACGGTAGTGAGTCTTGTGCAACATTAAATGAAATCTTTTTAGAATCACATCGAGGGCGAATAATATTTGCCACATCGTTGATAAGTTGAGTCAAAGAGAAAGATTCCTCTGAGAGTTCAATCTTACCGGCTTCAATTTTGGAAATATCTAGTATATCGTTTAATAAACCTAAAAGGTGCATAGAAGAAGCTTCAATTTGAGATATATGAGGCATTAAATCATCACTGACGCTACCTTCTGTTAACTTTCTTTTGGTAATATTTGTCATGCCGATAATGGCATTCATTGGGGTTCGAATTTCATGACTCATGCGCGCCAAAAACTCACTCTTTGAGGCACTGGCCTTGTTGGCTTCATCCACAGCACCGATAAGATTTCTTTGAGTTTGGCGTAATTCTTTTTCAACAGCAACACGTTGAGACACGTCACGCGCAACACCTAAAATTCCACGCAATTTGCGATTGGCAGTAAAAAGTGGTGTGCGTACTACATCTAATATTTCAATATGACCATCGGCAAAGGAGACTTTTTCCTCAGAATGTAAAGGACATTCATTATTAATTGCCTCTAAATCGTTATTTCGTGCTGTTTCATACACAGCAGCGGGTAAAATATCACTTGCCTTTTTGCCTTGTATATCTTCAATTCTGCGTCCAAAAGATTCGGCAAAGCGAGGATTGACGGAAAGATATTTTTCATTAGCATCAAGATACCAAATTAGATCCGGAGATGAAGATATAACAGTATCTAAAAGAGCTCGCTCACGTTCAATACGCTCTTGTTCGCTTATAAGCTCGGTAACATCTTCAAGTACAATGATAAAGCCAATTTTTTCACCATCGCTACTATTAAAGTAAGCAGGGTTT
>CAYJDL010000025.1:1725-4265 GCA_964368885.1 uncultured Desulfovibrionaceae bacterium
AAATGCTGTAATAGGGTTAGTGAGCTTGTCAAAAATGCTTATGTCTGTGTAGGCAAGTCCAACGACCTCGTCTAAAGATTTACCTAAAAGAGAAAGTCCAAGAGAATTCATATAAATGACTTTCCCATTTAAGTCTGTAATAGTGGCAGGTCCCTTAACACTATCTTCAATACTTTTACCAAGGTCATCAAGTGAGTCAGCTAAAACACCAAGTTCATCTTTCACCTTGGAATTAAAACGAAATTGTCGTTCACCATTGCGAAAACGCATTATTCCATTGATTAAATAGGTAATCTTACTGGTCATAGCTGAGGCCATCCACACTGCCACCAAAATGACCAGAATGGTCATAACAAGGGTAGAAGTAGAAAGGCTTAAGGTAGTCTTCCATAAATTTTCATTGATAGTATCAAAAGTCTTAGATGCTTCCGTATCAAGCTCTTGATCTGTATTGGCAATAATTCTTTCGATTTCTTTTTCGGTTTTGATGGCCGGAGCGTGGAAATTTTCAATACCAGAAGTTATGGTAACAATGGCAAAGCCAAGCTTAGTTGCGCCATATTGACCAGTATAATATGGAATGGCCGCAGTTGTTGTTAACTTCCATAAACCTGACCAAAGAATTAAAAAAGAGCCTGAGCCACCATTTTTGGCCGCATTATACCAATCGGTACATTGGGGGGCAAAATTTAAATATCGACAGTCAAGTCCAAAGTTACCTTGTTTAGTAAGCTCTGGCGATGGCTTTCTATCTCTTCGTTGGTCTCGAAAAATAGGATAATCTTTAATAAATTCAGCATAACTTTTGTTACTTTTTTGCCACTCATTGTACGTTATATCTTCAAGCCATGGGACTTCGGGTTCACCTGTATTTGGGTTATATCCGGCAATAGAATGATGGCGAGGATGGGCTATATTACGCCCTTTATGATCCCATATGAACACATAATCACCCTCAATGGGGTCAGAAAGCTCAGTATAACGCTCTGTTCCAGGGGTAACATGATTTACCATGGCCATGATATGGTCATGGTTTAGAGCCATAGTTACATAGCCTATAATAGTGCCATCTTTTTCAACAGGCGTAGCCCATCTTATAATACCTTGAAAACGCTTACCATGAGGATTTTCAGGTCCTGCAAAAGCTACTTTTTCCGGTTCAAAAGGTAAATTTCTTTTTTTAGCATTTTCAGGGGTATATGGACCTATAAAAGGAGTGCCAACATAAGCACCAATAACATCAGAAACGTATATCTCCCCAGCTTTAAGCTTTTTTAATTCATCAAAATATGTTTCAGCTTTAATATAAGTATTTTTCCTATCGCTAACATTTTTAAGCTCAGAATCCATAATGTCCGATGTTGTAACCTTAATTTGCTCTTGTCCTTGTAAGTCGACGAATGTAATCTCTAAATATAAAGGTTTTTGTTCATACTGAAAAAAATCAGGTTTACGATAGTGAAAGCGATTGGAATTTTGTTCGCTGGCAGGCGTAAGAAGCTCTTCATTTGGCACTTCTTGACTTGATACCCATTTCGTTTCGTCAGCTGACAACTTCCATTCACTTTGAATCATTACATGTCTTGTTTTATTCTTAATAAATGCTTGATACAAACTTTTTTCAACCGGAAAGGAAGCAATAATGCGTAAATCATCATCTCGTGCGTATAGGAAATGCGCTATTTTTTTTGCCGTATCAGTAGTTAATCGCTCAATTTCTTGAGTGCCTCTAGCGTCCAAAGCAGCTACGGCATCGGTAACAGCAAGCTTACCAGCTGAGGTCAATTCTGTAACTGCTCTATCAGCAAGAATTTGGGTGCGGTCTTGCATTTCACTGCCAAGCTGCATGGCTTGTTGCCATGCTACAACAGCAATAAATACCAAAGGCAATACTTTGATAATGATAAATATAGCTATAAGTTTAGCTCGAATACCAAAGCCTAGCCTTGTGAAAACTTGATCAAGAGATGATGTAATTTTTCGTTTTGAGTTCATTTTTACCTTTACCCATCTGTAATTAAAAGACAATTGGAGGAAAAGAAGTTGTAGTAATTTAAATGATAAATAGAAAACTTTACGACAGCGATAAGTTCACTGATAATGTCATGTATTGTCTAGCAGCAAGTGTTTAAATCCAATTTGAAATATTGTAGATATGTGTTATCCTAAAAGACCCATATGATATGATGTTAAATAGTCAGTTACATAGATTGAGCTATATTACCGGTCTAATAACAAATTATAATGAAAAACTTTTACTTTAATAAATTAAACTGCAACTACATAATGTCAAGATTAAAGTAGATAAAGAGTGAAAAAAATTACAATTATCAATGATGGCAGCATATTAGCTATGCTAATTTTGGTAAGTTTTAAAATATTGCTAGCAATGGCAAGCATTAAAATGCCACCTACAGTAGTTAATTCAATGAGCACAATTTCTGTAAAAACGCCAGCTAATAAACTTGCGCTAAGCACAATAATGGTCTGATAAATAAAAACGCTTACACCAGAGAAAAATACTCCAAAACCAAGGCTTG
>CAYJDL010000025.1:4275-7883 GCA_964368885.1 uncultured Desulfovibrionaceae bacterium
GCATAAGCTATATCTCTAACTCCTTGTAAACCTTCTTCTATAGAGGCTAAAATTCCCATAGCTCCAATGCAAAAAAGTAAGGAACCTGTAACCAAACCTTCAGTAAAACGAGGATTACTTGAGCCTACAATTTTTTTGAGATTATTACCAAGTTTGTCCAGTCTGTCCTCAATGCATAAGATTTCACCAATGATACTACCGCTTACAATGCTGGCAATAGTAAGAATTGCATTGCTGCCAACTAAAGCAGATTTCATACCAAGCACCAAAATACAAAGTCCGATACCCTGAAAAATAAGTTCTCGCATTTTATCAGGTATGCGCTTGCCAAGAGTCAGTCCAAGCAAAGCCCCAATCATAATTGCAAGACCGTTCACTAAAGAACCTAGAGGAAAAATCATATTAAGTTAAACCTTAATTACTAAACAAAGCTACAGTAAAAGTGTTTGGGCTATAATTCTTATTAAAGGTTGTCACTGTCAACTTCGTTATTATGTTTATCATTGTTTTCATTATGCAAATTGTTATAATTTTTAGCTTCCCATGTATTTGGCATAGGGGCCTTGATTGTAGCTTTATCGCCAAGCCAAGGGTTAAAATATCCAAAGGTCACCCATGGACAGGCTTTGCGCAAGCGTTTTTTAAAATTGCTAAAACCAACACATGGTCCCATAGGAATATCTTTAAGTAAATTTAAATACATTTCTGGGTCTATATTTAAATTACGCAGCTGAATAAGACTGACTGAGCAAGTACCAACCAAGTTAATTAAAGCTGTAAGTTCTTCTTCTGTATCGGTTATGCCGGGAAAATACAGTAAGTTTAATGAGACATGTACATTGTGTTCACGAGCAACTACCATAGAAGATTTTACATCGTCAAGAGTATAGCCGCAAGGGCGATAATATGCTGTGTAAACTTGCTCTCGAGCTGAATTTATGCTGACTCTTAAGGATGTTAATCCTGCTTTGGCAAGATTTTCTATAGCTTTTGGATATGATGCATTAGAGTTTAGGTTGATAGTACCTCTTCCATTGTTTTTACGATAAATTTCAATAGCTTCTTGTAATAGATGAGCATTGGTTAATGGTTCACCTTCACAACCTTGACCAAAAGAAAAAATTGGTTTCTTTGTTTCTTGTTTAGCATGGTGTTGCATAACTTGCACTATTTCATCCGGAGTTGGGCAAAAGTCAAGGCGACATTGCGGTGTGGTTACAATGGGTGAGCCTTCTTCTTGCTGTGAAATGCAACCTATACATCGAGCATTGCAAGTGCGAGAAGTGGGAAGTGGTGCTTCATGACGCCCTAGGGCTAAATTTCGTGCAGCCGGGCAATCATATCGCAAAACGCATTTATGTAAAATATGCTGCATTAAACGATTATTTGGATATTTATTTGCTAACTCTAAAACATTTTTGGTAAGAGTACTTTTTTTGATCTTCCTAAACTCTTGTCTTTGGTCATTGTCTACTTTTTTAGCACAAATATAAAAGCGATCATTGGCAAAGCCTACAGCACCATAGGCGAAAAGTGGTAAAAGCGGAGCATCTTTGTCACTTTCGTAGGCAGGGTGAGCAGTTAAAGTATGTGCTGGGGCTGCAAAAGCCGCCACTGCTAAATCTTCCAGAACTTGTAGTTGACCGCTTTGACTATCAAGCCCTACTGCTCTACGCTTAGGTAAATAAAATAGTTCACTTTCTGGGGGTAGAGGCATTAATTCATCCTGGCGAGGAAAGCCCCATTGCATACCAGTTCTGCAAAGCATTAATAATGTTGGATGGTCATAAATATTACCTTGAGCATCAGACACGACCAAATGTGGGCGTAAAGGAACTTGACTCATACTTATCCTTGATTATATGTAAAAAGTACGCTAAGAAATTGTTGTAGATTTTTAGTTAATCAAACAACCATTAAAGAACTATACAAAAGGCTTGATTATGTCCATATTGATTTTTGATATTTTATTTTTTTTGGGAATTTTTTGTATGTTTACGTTTACTTTATTAAATCAAGAAAAAATCTTGAGGCTCGTTCAAAAAGAACTTAAAGAGCATCAAAAACGGATAATTGAGTTAGAAGCTCATTTAAGCAAGTCTCATACATCTAATTCACATCAAGCTGAGTCACATTCCCCAAATGACTCTACCACAACAAATCCTGACCTTGGACATTTGCAAAATGCAGAAAAGACAACTAATCAACACGCTGGACATAAAGGTCAGTATAAGCAAGGATCTTCATATTTTCAAGATGCTTATGCATCGGCAAATCAAAATATACCAAGTCAACCTATGGAGCAACGAGCCCCTCAATATCTTGATAATGACCCTTCACAGGTTCCTAACTTTACACATAGTCAGCATAAAGAAAATTTAGAACCTCTATACTTCGCCCCAAATAGAGCGCAATCAACTAGCTTTACAAATAATGAGCATAGAGAATATTCACCACCACACTATACTCCTGAACCGTCACAAATGACTCATTTTACAAATAATGAACATAACAACCATTATACATCACCTACAAATCAAAAACATCTAGAAAAAAATGCAACAAATAATGTCAATACAGATTTAAATATATTTATGCCACCACCAAAGCGTGGTTAGGAAAAAATAAATCAGCGTTTCCGTAACTTCCTTGGGAGGTTTTGATACTTTACAATGATGTTGTAGTTTCACCGGTGATTGATGTTGATCTGGTTACTAATTTTGCTTTTAGGGCTTTTTATCAGCAAAGGTTGCTCTCCATGTACATAGATACATTTGGAGTCAAGGTTACAGTAATCCCTTAGCCGCATCCAGATATGCTTTACGGAAATTATCATCAATATCAGTTTGTGCTAAGAGTAAATATGGTGCCCTAAGCCATTGTTTGCGGATATCTGCGGCATATTTACGCCTTTTCTTTATACACTGTTGTTGGTAATCCTTACCAAGCTCATGTAAAAAGTCTGCTAAAAGCTTTGCTCTATGCTTTGCCCTGTGAGCTGTGTCGACAAGCTTAAAGCCTTTAGTTGCCAGACTATTTCTTTTATCTTCATTTGTAAGTAGCATTTTAATTTTCGTCACAGCGTCCTGTATATTATGCCTATCATAGCTAAGTAGATGTACATTAGAGGTGAAAATTTCTGAAAAACCATTGTCAATAAATGGACTTAACAAGGCAGAACCGCAAGCAAGGGCTTCAAAATTACGAAAATTTAAGTCACCATGTTCACAATAATTTAAAATTACCTTTCCTTGAGGAAATAAGTCTTTATAATGTCCCCTCGTAATATGTATAGGTACATATTTTTGTAAGTTTTCAAGAAAGGCTTGACGTTCTGGTGTAGTTTGAGCATCTACATTGCCCACAAAAAGGCAATCCCAGCTTTTGTCTTCATTGGCAATTGTTTTTGGCACATCATCATCTTTGGCAAAAGGTGGCGACCAGTACACATGCTTTGAAGCAAGAGTTTTGTCCCTAAAAAGGGGAATATCATCCTTTAAACTGACTAAACAGGCATCAAACCCTTGGGCATAGTAAGGGTACCAACTATGTATATGCGTATCTACAGCGTAAAAAATGGTAAAACAGGGGAAATTTTCCATTCCAAG